>NZ_JBEZLA010000007.1:0-165404 GCF_040651925.1 Streptomyces sp. NPDC048349
CCGGCTGCACGTGGACGGCGTGTCCGTGGACTGGTCGGCCTTCTACGCCGGCACGGGCGCCCGCCGGGTCGACTTGCCGACGTATGCCTTCCAGCGCACCCGCTACTGGATGACGGCTCCCACCGCCGGCGGTGGGAACGCGGAGACCGGGCAGGTGGGTGTCGACCACCCCGTGCTGCGGGCCGCCGTGGAACTGCCCGATGACGGCGGGGCGGTGCTCACCGGCCGGCTGTCCGCGAGCACCCACGCCTGGATCGCCGACCACGACGTCCTGGGCAGCATCCTCCTCCCGGGTACCGGCTTCGTCGAGCTCGCCGTCCGGGCGGGCGCCCACGTGGGCTGCGGTCTGCTCGAAGAGCTCACCCTCCAGGCGCCGCTGATCCTTCCCGAGCGCGGAGGCATCGCCGTCCAGGTCGCGGTCGGCCCGGCGGACGGGTCCGGGCGCCGGACCGTGTCCGTGCACTCGCGCGCCGACGACACGCCCGAGCTGCCGTGGACCCGCCACGCCGAAGGGGTCGTGGCCCCGGCAGCCGCAGATCCGGCAGAAGCGCTCACCAGCTGGCCTCCGGCGGGAGCCGAGGAGATCCCCGTCTCCGACGCCTATCCCGGGCTCGCGGCCGCCGGGTACCACTACGGGCCGGTGTTCCAGGGCCTCGCCTCCGCCTGGCGGCTGGGCGACACCCTCTACGCCGAGGTGTCCCTGCCGGAACAGGCCGCCGAGGACGCGACCCGGTTCGGGCTCCACCCCGCCCTGCTCGACGCGGCGATGCATGTCGGGCTGCTCGGCATCCCGGGACGCGAAGACGGCGGTCAGACCCTGCTGCCCTTCGCGTGGAACGGAGTGACCCTGCATTCCACGGGGGCCAAAGCCCTTCGGGTACGGATCACCCCCGTCGCCCAGCAGGACGGGCTATCCCTCACCGCGGCCGATGAACACGGCCGGCCCGTGCTGTCGGTCGGGTCCCTCCTCTCCCGGCCCGTCTCGGCCGAGCAGCTCGGCGCGGGGACCGGCGACGGGCTGCTCCAGGTGGAGTGGCAGCCCGTGCCGAAGCCGGAGACGGCCGAGGTGGCGGACGCGGTAATCCTCGACTGTGCCGATGTGCCCTCCACCGGAGACGTACTCGCCGACGTACGGGCGTACACGCAACACGTCTTGGCGGCGGTGCAGGAGTGGTTGGAGGGTGAGCGCGGGGATGGTGTGTTGGCGGTGGTGACGCGGGGTGCGGTGGCCGTGGGGGAGGGGGGTGGGGTGGATGTGAGGCAGGCGCCGGTGTGGGGTGTGGTGCGTGCGGCGCAGGCGGAGCATCCGGGTCGGTTGGTGTTGATCGATTCGGATGGGTCGGTGGAGGTGGGGGCGCTTTTGGGCCTGGGTGAGCCGGAGTTGGCGGTGCGTGGTGGTGGGGTGTTGGTGCCGCGGCTGGTCCGGCTCGCTGTCGAGGGGGAGGCTGCTTCGGTCTGGGATGGTTCGGGGCCGGTGTTGGTGACGGGTGGGACGGGTGGTCTGGGTGCGTTGGTGGCCCGGCATCTGGTGGTGCAGTACGGGGTGCGTGATCTGGTGCTGGTGGGGAGGCGTGGGCCGGATGCGCCGGGTGTGGGCGGTCTGGTGGCCGATCTGTCGGGACTGGGTGCGCGGGTTTCGGTGGTGGCGTGTGATGTGTCTGATCGTGAGGCGTTGGCGGGTGTGCTGGAGGGTGTGGGGCGCCCGTTGGGCGGTGTGGTGCACGTGGCGGGGGTGGCGGACAACGGAGTGGTGCGTGCGTTGACGCCGGAGCGGTTGGAGGGGGTGTTGCGGCCGAAGGCGGACGCGGCGTGGCATCTGCACGAGCTGACGGCGGACATGGGTGTGTCGGTGTTCGTGATGTTCTCCTCGGCCGGTGGGCTGGTCCTGGCGGCGGGGCAGGGCAATTACGCGGCGGCGAACGTGTTCCTCGATGCGCTGGCCGAGCACCGTCATGCGCAGGGGTTGCCGGCCACATCGATGGCCTTCGGCCTCTGGGACGTCAACACCGGCATGGCCGGCCACCTCGCCGCCGCCGACCTGGAGCGCATGCGCCGCGCCGGCACACCCGCCCTGTCGGAGACGGAAGCGCTGGCCCTGTTCGACTCCGCCCTGGCGTCGGGCGCCGCGCTCACCGTCCCCCTCCGCGTGGACACGGGCGCACTGCGCACCCGTGGCGCCGACGAACTGCCTGCGCTTCTCAGGGGGTTGGTGCCGCCCGTACGCAAGCGCCAGACGGTCTCCTCGTCGGATGCCGCCTCGCTGCCCCAGCGCATCGCCGGACTGGACGAGGAGGAGAGGACCGGAATCATCCTGGACGTCGTACGGGGCCACGCAGCTGCCGTACTCGGCCATCCGTCCGGGGACGCGATCGAACCGGACCGCGCCTTCGGCGAGCTGGGCTTCGACTCGCTGGGCTCGGTGGAGCTGCGGAACCTGCTGAGTACGGCCAGTGGCCTGCGCCTGCCCGCGACGCTGATCTTCGACTACCCGAACGCGGCCGACGTCGCGGGCTACCTCGCCCGGCGGCTGACAGCTGCTGCACCCGCCGCGCCGGCCGCACCCACCGGACCCGCCTCAGGGGTGGAAGCCGACCTCGCGAGGCTGGAGTCCCTCCTGCTGGCAGAGGCCCCACCGACCGGCCCGTCCCGGGCACGGCTGGCCGAGCGGCTCCGGGAGCTGGCCGGCCGGCTGGACGGGGCACCGATGCACGCACAGGGGCGTGCCGCGCCGGAGATCCCGGACCGTGGCCAGGACCTGAACGCGGTCACCGCGGACGAGCTGTTCGACATCCTCGACAACGAGCTCGGCACCCCCGCGACCCCCTGACCGCCCGACCCGGGGCGGATCCGGCACCCCGGCCGGGGTGCGTGACGGCTGAACGACGGCCGCACGCACCCCGGCCGTTTTCGTGGGGCGCAGCGGTGCCCGCTCTCCCCTTCGACGGCCGGGATCCGGCAGGGGTGGGTTAAGGGTAGGCCGCCCTTCCAGCAGCTCAGTAGCGTTCCCACCGATCAACTACACGGCCCGGTACGGCACATGGGCCGCGCCACGGACGGTCCGACCAGAGGGAGTAGGTCTCGGTGAGCAATGAGGAGCGGCTTCTCGAGTATCTGAAGCGGGCCACATCCGACCTGCGTGAAGCCCGCCGCCGACTCGCCGAGGCCGAGCGCCACGCCGGACCCGCCGGACACCACCGCGACCCGGTCGTGATCGTGGGCATGGGGTGTCGTTACCCGGGCGGGGTGGGCACGCCGGAGGAGTTGTGGCGGCTGGTCGCGGAGGGGGTGGACGCGGTCGGGGGGTTCCCGGCCGATCGGGGCTGGGATCCGCAGGTGTACGACCCGGAGCCCGGTACGCCGGGGAAGACGTATGCGCGGGAGGGCGGTTTCCTGTACGAGGCGGCCGATTTCGACCCGGTGTTCTTCGGGATCGGTCCGAACGAGGCGCTGATGATGGATCCGCAGCAGCGGTTGCTGCTGGAGGTGTCGTGGGAGGCGATCGAGCGGGCGGGCATCGACCCCGCCACGCTCAAGGGCTCGGCGACCGGGGTCTTCGCCGGCGTCATGTACCACGACTACGCCCTGGGCCGGGAGCCCGGGAGCACCACCGCGGGCAGCGTGGTCTCCGGCCGGGTCGCCTACACGCTGGGCCTCGAGGGCCCGGCCGTGAGCGTGGACACGGCGTGCTCCTCCTCCCTGGTGGCCCTGCACCTGGCGGCCCGGGCGCTGCGTGCGGGGGAGTGCGACCTCGCGCTGGCCGGCGGGGTCACCGTGATGTCCACCCCCGACATGTTCGTGTACTTCAGCACCCAGCACGGCCTGGCCCCCGACGGCCGCTCGAAGTCCTTCGCCTCCTCGGCGGACGGCGTCGCGTGCTCGGAGGGCGCGGGCGTCCTGCTGCTCGAGCGGCTCTCGGACGCCCGGCGCAACGGCCACCCCGTCCTCGGAGTCGTCCGCGGCTCGGCGCTGAACCAGGACGGCGCCTCCAACGGCCTGACCGCACCGAACGGCCCCGCCCAGCAGCGCGTGATCCGCAAGGCCCTCGCCGATGCCGGCCTGTCCGCGGCCGAGGTCGACGCCGTCGAGGCGCACGGCACCGGCACCACCCTCGGCGACCCGATCGAGGCCCAGGCCCTGCTGGAGACGTACGGGCAGGAACGCCCCGCGGGGCAGCCGCTGTACCTCGGGTCCGTCAAGTCGAACATGGGGCACAGCCAGGCGGCCGCGGGTGTGGCGGGCGTCATCAAGATGGTGATGGCCCTGCGGCACGGCGTACTGCCGCCCACGCTGCACGTCGACCGGCCGTCGGACCAGGTGGACTGGTCGGCCGGAGCGGTGGAGCTGCTCACCGAGGCGCGTCCGTGGGCGGCGACCGGCGCGGTGCGGCGCGCCGGCGTGTCCTCCTTCGGGATCAGCGGGACCAATGCCCACGTGATCATCGAGGAGGCGCCGCAGGGCGCCGAGGCGGAGGCGGAGGCGGCGCAGGACGCGGGCGGGGCGGCCGTGCGGGCCGGACTCCCCGTGACCCCCTGGCTGCTGTCGGCCACGTCGGAGCAGGCCCTGGCCGCGCAAGCGCAGCGGCTGCTGGCCCGGGTTGCGGCGGAGCCCGATGCCGATGCGGCGGACATGGGGCTCTCGCTCGCCGTCTCGCGCACCGCCTTCGCCCACCGCGCGGTGCTCGTCGGCGACCGCGCCGGGGGGCTGGCGGCGCTCGCGGCGGGTGAGGACCATCCCGGGGTGGTCACCGGCCGGATCCGGCGCGGCGGCCGGACGGCGTTCCTGTTCACCGGGCAGGGGGCGCAACGACTGGGCATGGGCCGGGAGTTGTACGAAGCGTTCCCCGCCTTCGCGGTGGCCTACGACGCGGTGTGCGCGGAGATCGACCCGCTGCTCGGGCGGTCGCTGCGCGAGGTGGTGTGGGGCGGGGACGCGCAGGCGCTGAACGCGACCGCGCTCACCCAGCCCGCCCTGTTCGCTCTCGAAGTCGCCTTGTTCCGGCTGGTGGAGACCTGGGGCGTACGGCCCGACCTCGTCGCCGGGCATTCGATCGGGGAGCTCGCCGCCGCGCACGCGGCCGGAGTGCTGTCCCTGGCGGACGCGGCCCGGCTGGTCGTCGCCCGCGGCCGGCTGATGCAGGAACTTCCCTCCGGCGGGGCGATGGTGGCCGTCCAGGCCACCGAGGACGAGGTGCTGGCGGAGCTCGCCGAGGGCGCGGGCATCGCCGCCGTGAACGGTCCGGAGTCCGTGGTCGTCTCGGGGACGGAGGCGGCCGTCCTGGCGGTCGCGGAGCACTTCACCGCGGCCGGCCGCAAGACCAGCCGCCTCGCCGTCTCGCACGCCTTCCACTCGGCCCTGATGGACCCGATGCTTGCGGAATTCCATTCCGTTGCAGGCGAGTTGACGTACGCGCCGGCGCGTGTCGCAGCCGTGTCCACGGTGACCGGCGAGCGCGCGGGCAGCGACTGGCAGGCCCCCGAGTACTGGGTCGGCCAGGTCCGCCAGGCCGTCCGCTTCGCCGACGCCGTCCGCACGCTGGAGCAGCAGGGCGCGACCCGCTTCCTGGAGATCGGCCCCGACGGCATCCTGGCGGGCCTGGCCGGCCAGAGCCTGGAGAGCGAGGAGTCCGCGCACGCGGTACTCGTGCCGGCCCTGCGCAGGAACCGTCCCGAGCCCGAGGCCCTGGTCACCGCCCTGGCCCAGCTGCACGCGGACGGCGTGCGCGTGGACTGGGAGGCGTACTACGCGGGTACCGGAGCCCGGGTCGTCGAGCTGCCCACCTACCCCTTCCAGCGCGCCCGCTACTGGGTCGACGCAGCCGGTCCCACCGCCGGCCCGGTGCCCGTGGCCCCGACCGCCCACGACGTCCCCTCGGCCGAGGAATCCCGGGAAACCGCCCGGGCGCTGCGGGCCCGGCTCGACGGGGTGGGCGCCGCCGAGGGGGCCCGGATCCTGCTGGCGCTGGTGCGCACCCACGTCGCCACCGTCCTCGGGTACCCCTCCAGCGCCGCCGTGGAAGCCGATCTCGCCTTCCGTGACATGGGGTTCGACTCGCTGGCCGCCGTGGAACTGCGCAAGCGGCTCACCGCGGCGAGCGGCTGCGACCTGCCCGCCACCCTGATCTTCGACTACCCGACGCCCCGGGCCGCCGCCGCCCACCTCGGCGAGCGGATGGCGGCCGAACCCGCGGGCGGCGACCCGGCCGCGGCCGCGCTGGCCGAACTGGACCGCCTCGAAGCCCTGCTGGCCGGGTTCCCCGAGGCGGGCGGCGGCACCGGGGCCGGCGGTGCCCGGGCCGATGCGATCACCGCGCGGCTGGAGGCCGTCGTACGCCGCTGGCGCGACGCACGGGGCGGTGGCGGGCCCCGGCCCGCGCAGGACGGCCCCGACTTCGAAACGGTCACCGACGAGGAGCTGTTCGGCGTGCTCGACAGCGAATTCGGCATCTCCTAGCGAGCGTTCAGCTCCAGATTGGTTGAGGTTCGATGAGCAACGACGAGAAGCTCCGGGACTATCTCAAGCGCGCCACCACGGAACTCCAGCGCACCCGGCGCCAGTTGCGGGACGCCGAGGAGCAGCGGTACGAGCCCGTCGCCATCGTCGCGATGGGATGCCGCTTCCCGGGCGGGATCGCGTCCCCCGAGGACCTGTGGCAGCTGGTGGACTCCGGCCGGGACGCCGTCTCGCTCTTCCCGGACGGCCGCGGCTGGGACATGGACGCCCTCTACGACCCGGAACCGGGCACGCCCGGGAAGACGTACTGCCGGGAAGGCGGTTTCCTGCACGACGCGGGCGAGTTCGACGCCGACTTCTTCAAGATCAGCCCGCGCGAGGCCCGCGACACCGACCCGCAGCAGCGACTGCTGCTGGAGGTGTCCTGGGAGGCGATCGAGCGGGCCGGCATCGACCCCACCTCGCTCAAGGGCAGCCGGACCGGAGTGTTCGCCGGTGTCGTGTACCACGACTACCCGGGCGGCGGCGGTACCGGCGGGCTGGCCAGCGTCGCCTCCGGGCGCGTGGCCTACGCGCTGGGCCTGGAGGGCCCGGCCGTCACCGTGGACACCGCCTGCTCCTCCTCCCTCGTGGCCCTCCACCTCGCCGTCCAGTCGGTGCGGACCGGCGAGTGCACGCTGGCCCTCGCGGGCGGCGTGACCGTCATGGCCAGCGCGGACTCGTTCGTCGGCTTCAGCCAGGACCGGGGCCTCGCCCCCGACGGACGCTGCAAGTCCTTCGCGGCGGCCGCCGACGGCACCACCTGGTCCGAGGGCGCGGGCATGGTCCTCGTCGAGCGGCTCTGCGATGCCCGCCGCCTCGGCCACCCGGTCCTCGCCGTCATCCGTGGCTCGGCGATGAACTCCGACGGCGCCTCCAACGGCCTCACCGCTCCCAACGGGCCCTCGCAGCAGCGGGTCATCCAGCAGGCGCTCGCCTCCGGTCGGCTGACCCCCGCCGACGTCGACGCCGTCGAGGCGCACGGCACCGGGACCACCCTCGGCGACCCCATCGAAGCGCAGGCCCTCATCGCGGCCTACGGCCGCGAGCGGCCCGCCGACCAGCCGCTGTGGCTCGGCTCGTTCAAGTCGAACATAGGTCACGCCCAGGCTGCGGCGGGGATCGGCGGAGTCATCAAGATGGTGCAGGCCATGCGGGCCGGCGTGCTGCCGCGCACCCTCCACGTGGACGAGCCGAGCCACAACGTGGACTGGAGCGCGGACAGCGTACGCCTGCTGACCGAGCCGATCCCCTGGCCGTCGCGCGGCCGCGCCAAGCGCGCCGGGGTCTCCTCGTTCGGCCTGAGCGGCACGAACGTCCACGTGATCGTGGAAGAGGCCGTGGACACCACCACCGAAGCCCACCCCACCCCCACCGCCCCCGGCCCAGCCGGGCCCGGTGCCGCCGCCCCCGGCACGGCCGGGTCCGCCACGGCCGAGCCCGGTACGGCCGGGTCCGCCACGGCCGAGCCCGGCACGGCCCGGCCCGGTGCCGCCGACCCCGGCACGGCCCGGCCCGGTGCCGCCGACCCCGGCACGGCGGGGCCCGGTGCCGCCGACCCCAGTACGGCCCGGTCCGCCACGGCCGACCCCGGTACGGCCCGGCCGGGTGCCGCCGACCCCGGTACGGCCGGGTCCGCCACGGCCGAGCCCGGTACGGCCGGGTCCGCCACGGCCGAGCCCGGTACGGCCCGGCCGGGTGCCGCCGAGCCCGGTACGGCCGGGTCCGGCACGGCCGGGGCCGGTACCGTCGAGCCCGCCGCAGGCGGCACCGCGCCGCGGTTCGTGCCCGTGTTCGTGTCCGCCCGCCGCCCCGAGGCGCTGGCCGCGCAGGCCGCGCGGCTCGCCGAGCACGTCGAGGCGCAGCCCGGGCAGGCGCTCGTCGACATCGGCTGGTCCCTGGCCACCACCCGGGCCGCCCTGGAGCACCGGGCCGTCGTGGTCGCCGACGGCCGGGCCGAAGGGCACGGCGAGCTCGTCCGCTCTCTGCGGGCGCTCGCCGCCGACCCGGACCTGCCCGCCGCGGGCACCGTCACCGGCGCCGCCCGCCCCGACGCGCTCAGTGCCGTCCTGTTCACCGGCCAGGGCGCCCAGCGCCTCGGCATGGGCCGCGAACTGCACGCCGCGCAACCGGTGTTCGCCCGCGCCTTCGACGAGGCGGTCGCCGCCCTCGACGAACACCTCGACACCCCGCTGCGCGCCACCATGTGGGGCGAGGACGCCGCGCTGCTCGACGACACCGGCCACGCCCAGCCCGCGCTGTTCGCCCTGGAAGTGGCCCTCTACCGGCTCGTCGAGTCCTGGGGCGTCCGCCCTGACTTCCTCGCCGGCCACTCCATCGGCGAACTGGCCGCCGCCCACGTCGCCGGCGTCCTCACGCTTCCCGACGCCGCCCGCCTGGTCGCCGCCCGCGGCCGGCTGATGCGCGCCCTCCCGCCGGGCGGGGCCATGGTCGCCGTCGAGGCCGCCGAGGACGAGGTCGAGCCGCTGCTCACCCCGGCCACCGGCATCGCCGCACTCAACGGACCCCGTGCCCTGGTCGTTTCGGGGGACGAGGCCGACACCCTCGCCCTCGCCGCGCACTTCGCCGCCGCCGGTCGCAGGACCAAACGGCTCGCCGTCTCGCACGCCTTCCACTCGCCGCTGATGGAGCCGATGCTCGACGCGTTCCGTGCCGTCGCCGAGGGCGTCTCGTACGGGACCGCCCGCACGCCGATCGTCTCGACGGTCACCGGCGGGCTCGCGGGCGACGACGAACTGTCCTGCGCCGACTACTGGGTCCGCCACGTCCGCGCCGCCGTCCGCTTCGGCGACGCCGTACGGCTGCTCGCAGGCAAGGGCGTCCACACCTTCCTGGAACTCGGCCCCGACGCCGCCCTGACCCCGCTCGGCCCCGACTGCCTCCCCGACAGCACCGAGGGGTCCGACCCGCCGGTGTTCACCGCCGTCCTGCGCCGCGGCCGCGGCGAGGAGCGGGAGCTGGCCGGCGCCGTCGCCCTCGCCCACACCCGTGGCGTCCCCGTCGACTGGAACGCGTACTTCACGGCCACCGGCCACCGCCCCCACCGCGTGGACCTGCCCACCTACGCCTTCCAGCGCAAGAACTACTGGGCCCGGCAGCCCGACGCGCAGTCCGACGCGCAGTCCGCCGCCGCGCCCGCCGCCGACCCCGGCGAATCGCAGTTCTGGGACGCCGTCGAACGCGAGGACACCGCGGGCCTCGCCCAGCGGCTCGGCCTCGACCCCGCCGACCTCGCCCCCGTCCTGCCCGCCCTCACCACCTGGCGCGCCGGCCGCCGCGAGGCCGCCGAGATCGACGCCCTGCGCTACCGGGTCGCCTGGGCGCCGGTCGCCGACCCGCCCGCCGCCCCGCTCGAGGGGGACTGGCTCGTCCTCCACACCGCCACCCAGCGCCCCCTCGCCGTACGGCTCGCCGACGCGCTCACCCTGCGCGGCGCGACGCCCGTACTGCGCGAGACCGGCGGCGCGCAGCGTCCCGTACTGCCCCAGGCGCTCCCGGCGGCCCCGGCGGGGGTGCTGAGCCTGCTCGCGCTGGACGACACCCCGCACCCCGAACACCCCGTGCTCTCCCAGGGCCTCGCGGACACCGTCGCCCTGCTCCAGGAACTGGCCGGGCGGCAATCCACCGCCCGCGTGTGGTGCCTCACCCGGGGGGCGGTGGCCACGGGTGACGCGGACCAGGCGCCCCGGCCCGCGCAGACCGCCGTCTGGGGCCTCGGCGCGGCCCTGGCGCTGGAGACTCCCGGCACCTGGGGCGGCCTCGTCGACCTGCCGGCCGCAGCCGCACCGGCCGACGCCGGCGCCGAAGGCCGGGCCCCCGAAGGCCGGGCCGCTGACGGCCAGGCCGCCGACGCGCAGGCCGCCGACGCCGAACGGATCGCGCTGCGCGTGTGCGACACCCTCTCCGGCGCCACCGGCGAGGACCAGGTCGCCGTCCGCCCCGAGGGTACGTACGCCCGCCGCATGGTGCGCTGCGCGCACCCCGACCCGGCCGGGCCCTGGCGCCCGCGCGGCACCGTCCTGGTCACCGGCGGCACCGGCGGACTCGGCGCGCACGTCGCCAGGATGCTCGCCGCCGACGGCGCGGAGCACGTCGTCCTCGTCGGCCGCCGCGGACCCGACGCACCCGGAGCCCGGCAACTCGCAGACGAGATACGCGAGTCGGGCGTACGGGTCACCGTCGAGGCCTGCGACGTGGCCGACCGCGAGGCCGTACGCGACCTCCTCGCCACCCTCCCCGACCTCACCGCCGTCATCCACGCGGCCGGACTCCCGCAGCGCATCGCGCCGCTGCCCGAACTGACCCTCGCCGACCTCGCCGAAGTGGCCGGCGCCAAGGTCCTCGGCGCCCGGCACCTCCACGAACTCCTCGCGGACACCCCACTGGACGCCTTCGTCCTCTTCTCCTCCGGCGCCGCCGTATGGGGCAGCGCCGGACAGTCCGCCTACGGCAGCGCCAACGCCTACCTGGACGGCCTCGCCCAGTACCGCCGCGCCCGCGGCCTCGCCGCCACCTCCGTGGCCTGGGGCTCCTGGGACGGCGGCATGGTCGACGCCGACCTGGCCGCCGTCATGCGGCGCATCGGAGCTCCCGCGATGCGACCCGACCGGGCCGTCGGCGCCCTGCGCCGCATCCTGGCCGGCGACGCACCGGACGCCGTGGTCGCCGCCTTCGACTGGGAACGCTTCGCACCGACCTACGCACTCGCCCGCCCGCGCCCGCTGCTCGCCGCCCTGCCCGAGGCGCGCGCCGCCCTCGCCACCGACCCGGCACCGGGCGGCGCCGGGGAGGGCCAGGACCTCGCGGGCAAGCTGGCCGGACTTTCCCGGGCCGACCAGCGGGCGGCCCTGCTCGACCTGGTCCGTACGCACGTGGCCGCACTGCTCGGGTACGAGGACCCGGCCGAGGTCCCCGCCGACCGCGGCTTCACCGACCTCGGCTTCGACTCCGTGGCCGCCGTCGACCTGCGGACGAGGCTGGTCGCGGCCACCGGCCGCCCCTTGCCCACCAGCATGGTCTACGACCACCCCGCTCCCGGGGCGCTCGCGGCCCACCTGTGGTCCGAGCTCTGCCAGGATGCCGACGGCGGCGAACTGCCGGTCCTCGCCCAGCTGGACCGCCTCGAAGAGACCGCGGCGGCCCTCGCCGCCGAGGACATCGAGGCCACCCGCATCACCGCCCGCCTGCAGGGCCTGCTGGCGCGGCTGACCGGGATCCTCGACGCGACGACCGGCGCGCAGGGCATCGGCGACCAGCTCGAGGCCGCCTCCGCCGCCGACGTCTTCGCCTTCATCGACAACGAATTCGGCCTCACCTGACCGGCCGCGCGGGACCCGATCCACAGCCCGGTCCGCGACGCGCGCACTGCGACCCGACTCGACCTCACGGCATGAACAAGGACTCGGTGGGACCAAGATGTCCAATGACGACGCAAGGCTTCTCGACTACCTCAAGCGGGTCACGGCGGACCTGCACCAGACCCGCCGCCGGCTCCAGGAGGTCGAGAACCAGGACCACGAGCCCATCGCCATCGTCGCGATGAGCTGCCGCTACCCGGGGGGCGTGAGCAGCCCGGACGACCTGTGGCGGCTCGTGGCCGAAGGCCGGGACGCCATCAGCACCTTCCCCACCGACCGGGGCTGGGACCTCGACGGGCTCCGCGGCGAGGAGCCGGAGACCGCCGGGTCCGGCAGCAGCTACGTCCACGAGGGCGGATTCGTCCACGACGTCGCCGACTTCGACGCGGGGTTCTTCGGGATCAGCCCCAACGAGGCCCTGACCATGGACCCGCAGCAGCGGCTGCTGCTCGAGGTGTCCTGGGAGGCGATCGAGCGCGCCGGGATCGACCCGGTGTCCCTGCGCGGCAAGCCGGTCGGCGTGTTCGCGGGCTCCGGCATCCAGGACTACGAGTACCTGATCGGCGCGGCCGGCGAGGTCGCCGAGGCCTACATGACCACCGCCAACGCGGCCGCGGTCATCTCCGGCCGGATCTCGTACACCCTGGGCCTCGAAGGCCCGGCCGTGACCGTCGACACCGCGTGCTCCTCCTCGCTCGTCTCGCTCCACCTCGCGGCCCAGGCGCTCAGACAGCGCGAATGCTCGCTGGCCCTCGCCGGCGGCGTCATGGTGATGTCCACCCCCTCGCCGTTCATCGCGTTCAGCCGCCAGCGCGGCCTCGCCCCCGACGGCCGCTGCAAGGCCTTCGCCGAGGCCGCCGACGGCACCGGCTGGTCCGAGGGCGCGGGCATGCTCGTACTGGAACGGCTCGCGGACGCGCGGCGGGCCGGCCACCCCGTCCTGGCCGTCGTACGCGGCAGCGCCGTCAACCAGGACGGCGCCAGCAACGGCCTCACCGCCCCCAACGGCCGCGCCCAGCAGCGCGTCATCCGCCAGGCCCTCGCCAACGCCCGCATCCCCGCGACCCAGGTCGACGTGGTCGAGGGCCACGGCACCGGGACCACCCTCGGCGACCCGATCGAGGCCCAGGCGCTCCTCGCCACCTACGGGCAGGACCGCCCCGAGGGGCAGCCGCTGTGGCTCGGCTCCATCAAATCCAACATCGGCCACGCCCAGGCCGCCGCCGGGGTCGGCAGCGTCATCAAGATGGTCATGGCGCTGCAGCACGGCCTGCTGCCGCGGACCCTGCACGTGGACGAGCCGTCGAGTCACGTCGACTGGTCCGCGGGCCAGGTCCGGCTGCTGGCGGCAGCCCGGCAGTGGGAGCGCGCCGAGGACCGGCCCCGGCGGGCCGGCGTATCGGCCTTCGGGGTCAGCGGCACCAACGCCCACGTCATCCTCGAGGAGGCGCCCGCGCCGGAGCCGGCCACGGCGGCGGATGCGCCGGACGGGCCGGTGGCCGCGGAACCGGCACCCGCCGGACCGCTGCCCGCCGCAGTGCCGTGGCCGGTCTCCGGCCGGGACGCCGAGGCCCTCGCCGCGCAGGCGGGCCGGGTGCACGCCCACGTCACCGCCTCACCCGAGCTGGACGCAACGGACCTGGCCTACTCGCTGGCCGTCAGCCGCGCGGCGCTCGACCACCGCGCCGTCGTCCTGGCGGACGGCCGCGCCTGCGCGCTCGACGCGCTCGCCGCGCTGGCGCAGGGCCAGTCGCACCCGAACGTGGTGCGCGGCATCGTGTCCAAGGGCTCGACGGCGTTCCTGTTCACCGGACAGGGCGCCCAACGCCTCGGCATGGGGCGCGAGTTGTACGCCGCCTTCCCGGTGTTCGCGGCGGCCTTCGACGCGGTGTGCGCGGAGATCGACCCGCACCTCGGCCGCTCGCTCCGGGGAGTGGTGTGGGGTGAGGACGCGGAGGCATTGAATGCGACCGCGCTCGCCCAGCCCGCCCTGTTCGCGCTCGAAGTGGCGCTGTTCCGGCTCGTCGAGGCCTGGGGGATCACCCCCGACGTGGTCGCGGGCCACTCGGTCGGCGAGCTGGCCGCCGCGCACGCCGCGGGCGTGCTCTCCCTCGCGGACGCGGCGCGGCTGGTCGTTGCCCGCGGCCGTCTGATGCAGGCGCTGCCCGCCGGCGGTGCGATGCTCGCCGTCCAGGCGACGGAGGCCGAAGTCCTGCCGCTGCTCACCGACGGGGTGGGCATCGCGGCGGTCAACGGTCCCGAATCCGTGGTCGTGTCGGGCGCCGAGGCGGCCGTCCTCGCGCTCGGCGAGCAGTTCACGGCCACCGGCCGCAAGACCAGCCGCCTCGCCGTCTCGCACGCCTTCCACTCGGCCCTGATGGATCCGATGCTCGAGGAATTCCGGGCCCTCGCCCAGCAGTTGACGTACGAGGAGCCGCGGATCGCGGCCGTCTCCACGGTGACCGGCGAACGCCCCGGCGCCGACTGGCGGTCACCGGAGTACTGGGTCTGCCAGGTCCGCGAGGCCGTCCGCTTCGCCGACGCCGTCCGCACCCTCGAGCAGGAGGGCGCCACCCGCTTCCTGGAGATCGGCCCCGACGGCATCCTCACCGGCCTCGCCCAGCAGAGCGTCGACTCCGAGCAGGCGGTCCTCGTACCGGCCCTGCGCAGGAACCGCCCCGAGGCCGAGGCCCTGATCGCCGCAGTGGCCAGGCTCCACACCTGCGGCGCGGCCGTGGACTGGGCGGCGTTCCACGCCGGAACCGGGGCCCGGCTCGTCGGCCTGCCCACGTACGCCTTCCAGCGCACCCGCTACTGGGTGGAGGGCGCCGGAACCGTCGGCGACCTCTCGGCAGCCGGACTGGCCGCCGCCGAACACCCGCTGCTCGGCGCCGTCGTCTCCCTCGCCGACTCCGGCGGGGTGGTCCTGACGGGCCGCGTCTCCCTATCGGCCCAGCCCTGGCTCGCCGACCACCGCGTCGGCGAGTCCGTGGTCTTCCCCGGCACCGGCTTCGTGGAGCTGGCCGTCCGAGCCGGCGACCAGGTCGGCTGCGAGCTGCTCGAAGAACTGATGCTGCAGGCGCCCCTCGTCCTGCCCGAACGCGGCGCCGTCGCCCTCCAGGTCGAGGTCGGCCCCGCCGACGCCTCCGGACGGCGCCCGGTCAGCGTCCACTCGCGCCGCGACGACCAGCCCGACCAGCCGTGGACCCTGCACGCGGCCGGCGTCCTGGCAGCCGCCCCCACCGCCCCCACCGCGGCCGCCCCGGATCCCGCCGTCGACCTGGCCGCCTGGCCGCCCGCCGCCGCCACCCCGATCGACACGGACGGTGTGTACGAGGCGCTGGCCGCGGCCGGTCTCCCGTACGGCCCGGTCTTCCGCGGCCTCACCGCCGCATGGGCCGCCACCGGCGCAGCCGAGGTGTTCGCCGAGGTCGCGCTCCCGGAGCGGGCTCGCGCCGACGCCGCCGCCTTCGGCCTGCACCCGGCACTGCTGGACGCCTCGCTGCACGGATCCGTCTTCACCGACCCGTTCGCCGGGGCTCAGGGCCCGGTCCTGCCGTTCGTCTGGACCGGCGTACGGCTGTACGCGTCCGGCGCCACCCGGCTGCGGGTCCGGATCGCCCCCGGCGGCGCGGGCGCCATCGCCCTGTCCGTCGCCGACGAGACCGGACGCCCCGTGCTCCGCGTGGACTCCCTCGTCCTGCGCGAGGTCTCCGCCCAGCAGCTCGCCGCCGCACGCACCGCCGCCCACGAATCCCTCTTCGGCCTGGACTGGACGGCCCTCCCGGCGCCCTCGGCCACGGGCCCGAGCGCCCCCGCACCGGCCGACTGGGACACCCTGCCCGCCGGCGGACCCGTACCGCAGCACGTCGTCCTGCGCTCCCGGCCCGGCACCGGCCCGGACGCGGTCCGCGCCGCCACGGCACGGGTGCTCACCGCCCTGCAGAGCTGGATCGCCGACGAGCGGTACGCCGGCGCGCAGCTGCTCGTCGCGACCTCCGGGGCCGTGGCCCGGCCCGGCGAGGACGTCACCGACCTGGCCGGGTCGGCCGTCTGGGGCCTCGTGCGCTCGGCGCAGGCCGAGCACCCCGGACGGTTCCTCCTCGCGGACCTCGCCGACCCCGCCGACCCGCGGGAGACGGCCGCCGCCGTGGCCGCCGCCGAACCCCAGATGCTCGTACGGGGCACGACCGTCCACGGCGCCCGCCTCAGCCGCGTCACCGACGACCCCGAAGCCCGCGTCCGCCCCGACTTCGGCAACGGCACCGTCCTGGTCACCGGCGCCACCGGCGCGCTCGGGCGGCTGGTCGCCCGGCAGCTGGTCGAGGCCCACGGTGTACGGAGCCTCCTGCTGGTCTCCCGGCGCGGCACGGACGCCCCCGGCGCCGTCGAACTCCGCGCCGAACTGCGCGGACTCGGCGCCGACGCCACCATCGCCGCCTGCGACGCCGCAGACCGCGACGCCCTCGCCGCCCTGATCTCCGGGGTGCCGCTCACCGGCGTGGTCCACCTCGCCGGGGTGCTCGACGACGCCCTCATCGCCTCACTGACCCCGCGGAGCCTGGACACCGTCCTGCGCGCCAAGGCCGACGCGGCCCTCCACCTGCACGAACTGACCCGCGGATTGGAGCTGTCGGCGTTCGTCCTGTTCTCCTCCGCGACCGGCGTCCTCGGCGTCCCCGGACAGGGCAACTACGGTGCGGCCAACGCCCTGCTCGACGCGCTCGCCACCCACCGGCGTGCCCACGGCCTCCCCGCCCAGTCCCTCGCCTGGGGCCTGTGGGCGAGCGGCATGTCCGGCGCCCTGACCGACGCCGACCTCCAGCGGATGAGCCGCACGGGCATCGGCGCGCTCACCGCCGAGTACGGGGTGGACCTCTTCGACCGGGCGCTGACCGTCGACGCCCCCGTCCTCCTGCCGATCCGGCTGGACGTCCGCACGCTCGCCGAGGCGGGCGAGGCCCTGCCGCCGCTCTTCCGCGGCCTGGTCCGCGTACGGTCGCGCAGGAGCGCGGCGTCCGCGCCCCAGGCGGCCGGCGCGCTGCACGGCCGGCTGGCCGGGCTGGACCGGGAGGAGCGCGCGGCCGTGCTGCTCGACCTGGTCCGCACGCAGGTCGCGATCACCCTCGGATACCCGGGTCCGCACGCCGTCGACGAGAGCCGGGCGTTCAGCGAGCTCGGCTTCGACTCGCTCACCGCCGTCGAGTTCCGCAACGCCGTGAGCGCGGCCGCGGACGTCCGGCTGCCCGCCACCCTCGCCTTCGACTACCCCAACCCGCGCGCGCTGGCCCGGCACCTGCTCGACGAACTCGACGGGGCCGGCGCACCGTCGGCGAACCTCACCCCCGCCTCCGTCGTCCGGGCCGGCGCCGTCGACGACGACCCGATCGTGATCGTCGCCATGGCCTGCCGCTACCCCGGCGGGGTGCGCACCCCCGAGGACCTGTGGCAGCTGGTCGCGGACGGCGTGGACGCCGTCTCCGGCTTCCCGGCCAACCGCGGCTGGGACCTCGACCGCATCTACGACCCGACCGCCGAGCGCCCCCACACGAGCTACGCCCGCGAAGGCGGGTTCCTGCACGAGGCCGGCGCGTTCGACCCGGCCTTCTTCGGGATCAGCCCCAACGAGGCGGCCGTGATGGACCCGCAGCAGTTCCTGCTGCTGGAGACGGCCTGGGAGGTGTTCGAGCGGGCCGGGATCGACCCGGAGACCCTGCGCGGCAGCATGACCGGCTGCTACGCCGGGATGATGTACCACGACTACGCCGCCAACAACAGCACCGGAGCCATCGCCTCGGGCCGCGTCTCCTACGTGTTCGGCCTCGAGGGCCCGGCCGTGACCGTCGACACGGCCTGCTCCTCCTCCCTCGTCGCCCTGCACATGGCGGCCCAGGCGCTGCGGTCGGGCGAGTGCTCGCTGGCCCTCGCGGGCGGCGTCGCCGTCATGGCCACCCCGGAGGTCTTCGTCGAATTCAGCCGCCAGCGCGGCCTGGCCCCCGACGGCCGGTGCAAGTCGTTCGGCGCGGGCGCGGACGGTACGGGCTGGGGCGAGGGCGCGGGCATGCTGCTGCTGGAGCGGCTCTCGGACGCGCGGCGCAACGGGCACCCGGTGCTGGCGACGGTCCGCGGCTCGGCGCTGAACCAGGACGGCGCCTCCAACGGCCTGACCGCCCCGAACGGCCCCGCGCAGCAGCGGGTGATCCGCCAGGCCCTCGCCAACGCGGGCCTGGCGCCCGCCGAGGTCGACGCGGTCGAGGCGCACGGCACCGGCACGACGCTCGGTGACCCGATCGAGGCGCAGGCGCTGCTGGCCACCTACGGGCAGGGGCGGCCGGAAGGCCGGCCGCTGTGGCTGGGCTCGGTCAAATCCAACATGGGGCACACGCAGGCGGCGGCGGGTGTCGCGGGAATCATCAAGATGGTGATGGCGATGCGGCACGGGGTGCTGCCGCCGACCCTGCACGCGGAGGAGCGCTCGGACCAGATCGACTGGTCGGCGGGTGAGGTGGAACTGCTCACCGAGGCCCGGGAATGGCGCGGCGAGGACGGCCGGCCGCGTCGTGCGGGCATCTCCTCGTTCGGCATCAGCGGGACGAACGCGCACGTCATCGTGGAGGAGGTCCCCGCCGCGGTGCCCGCAGAGGCGGAACGGCCCGTGGAACTGCCCGTCGTGCCCTGGGTGGTGTCGGCGAAGTCCGCGCAGGCCCTGGCCGGCCAGGCGGCTGCGCTGCTCGAGGTGGTGGACGCGTACACCCCCCAGGACATCGGGCACACCCTTGCTGCCACGCGCACCACGATGGAGCACCGGGCGGTGGTGGTGGGCGATCGGGAGGGGGCCCTGGCTGCCCTGGCGGCCGGTGGGGAACACCCGGGCGTGGTGGCGGGGCAGGCGCGGTCGGGTGGTCGGACGGCGTTCCTGTTCACGGGGCAGGGTGCGCAGCGGTTGGGGATGGGGCGTGAGTCGTATGCCGCGTTCCCGGTGTTCGCGGCGGCTTTCGATGCGGTGTGTGCGGAGGTCGATCCGCTGTTGGGCCGGTCGCTGCGGGAGGTGGTGTGGGGCGGGGACGCGCAGGCGCTGAACGCGACCGCGCTCACCCAGCCGGCGTTGTTCGCGCTGGAAGTCGCCTTGTTCCGGCTGGTTGAAGCGTGGGGTGTGCGGCCTGATGTGGTGGCCGGGCATTCGATCGGTGAGCTGGCTGCTGCGCATGCGGTGGGGGTCCTGTCCCTGGCGGACGCGGCGCGGCTGGTGGTGGCCCGCGGCCGTCTGATGCAGGCGCTGCCCGCGGGTGGCGCGATGCTCGCCGTCCAGGCCACGGAGGACGAAGTCCTGCCGCTGCTGACCGGGGGAGTGAACATCGCCGCGGTCAACGGGCCGGAGTCGGTGGTGATTTCCGGTGTGGAAGCGGCTGTTGTGGGGGTCGGTGAGCACTTCACCGCGATCGGTCGCAAGACGAGCCGCCTCGCCGTCTCGCACGCGTTCCACTCCGCCCTGATGGACCCGATGCTGGACGAGTTCCGGGCGGTGGCCGCCGGGTTGAGGTTCAGTGCGGCACGTATTCCCGTGGTGTCCACCGTGACGGGTGAGGTGTCCGAGGCGTGGCAGTTGCCTGAGTACTGGGTCGGCCAGGTCCGCGAGGCCGTCCGTTTCGCGGATGCGGTGCGCTGCCTGGAGGGGCAGGGTGTGACCCGGTTCCTGGAGTTGGGCCCGGACGGCGTCCTGACCGGGCTGGCCGGGCAGAGCGTCGGCGATGGCGTGCTCGTGGCGGGGTTGCGGAAGAACCGGCCGGAGGCGGAGGCGCTGGTTTCGGCTCTTGCCCGGCTGCACGTGGACGGCGTGTCCGTGGACTGGTCGGCCTTCTACGCCGGCACGGGCGCCCGCCGGGTCGACTTGCCGACGTATGCCTTCCAGCACACCCGCTACTGGATCGGCACCGAGGAGTACCTCGCCAACTCGTGGATCGGCTCCGGCGGCGGCAGCATGGCGGCGGCCGGACTCACCGACGCCGGGCATCCGCTGCTCGGTGCGGTGCTGCCGTCCCCCGACACCGACGTGGTCACCTTCACCGGCCGGCTCTCGGCGAGTACCCACCCCTGGATCGCCGACCACGACGTCCTGGGCCGCATCCTGCTGCCCGGCACCGGATTCGTGGAGCTGGCGGTCAGGGCGGGTGACCAGGTGGGCTGCGAGGTCCTGGAAGAGCTCGCGCTCCAGGCGCCGCTGATCCTTCCCGAGCGCGGAGCCGTCACCGTGCAGATGGTCGTCGGCCCCGCCGACGCCTCCGGGCGGCGATCGGTGACCGTCTACTCGCGCGCCGAGGACCGGCCGGACCTGCCGTGGACGCTGCACGCCGACGGCGTGCTCGCCGCAGGCGCCGAGGCCCCCGCCTTCGACCTGACGGCCTGGCCCCCCGCAGGCGCCGACGCGCTGTCGCTGGACGGTGCGTACGAGGGCCTGCGGGAGCGCGGCTTCGGCTACGGACCCGTGTTCCAAGGCCTCAAGGCAGCCTGGCGGCTCGGCGACGTGCTCTACGCCGAGGTCGCCCTGCCCGAGCAGGCCCACGCCGAAGCCGCCGAGTTCGGCCTGCATCCGGCCCTGCTCGACGCCTCCATGCACGCCGCCCTCGTCAACGGTACCGGCGGAGACGAGACCGTCCTGCCGTTCGTCTGGAAGGACGTCACCCTGCACGCGGCGGGAGCCGCCGTCGTACGGGTGCGGATCACCCAGCCCACCCCGGAGAGCCTCTCCTTGGAGGTCGCCGATGCCACGGGTGCCCCGGTCGCCACGGTCGGCGCGGTGGTCGGCCGCCCCGTCTCGACCGACCAGCTCGGCGCCGACGGTACGGACTGCCTCTTCCGCATCGCATGGAACCCGCTGCCCGTGCCGGCCGCGGCCGCTCCGCAGGAGCTGCCCGAGGGCGCGGCCGTCTTCGAGTGCGAGGTGACCGACGACGACGTGCCGGCGGCTGTCCACAGCCTGGCCAACCAGGTTCTGGCTGCGGTGCAGGACTGGCTGGCGGACGACCGCGCGGACTCGGCGCTCGTCGTGGTCACGCGCGGTGCGGTGGCTGTGGCCGACGGCGATGCGGTCGATGTGAGGCAGGCTCCGGTGTGGGGTCTGGTGCGTGCGGCGCAGGGGGAGAATCCGGGTCGGTTCGTGTTGATCGACTCGGACGGGTCGGTGGAGGTGGGGGCGCTCCTGGCCCTGGCCGAGCCGGAGTTGGCGGTGCGTGGTGGTGAGGTGCTGGTGCCGCGGCTGGCCCGGGTGGCCGTCGATGCGGACGCCGCTCCGGTGTGGGACGGGGCCGGGTCGGTTCTGATCACTGGTGGTACGGGTGGTCTGGGTGCGCTGGTGGCCCGGCATCTGGTGGTCGAGCACGGAGTACGTCATCTCGTGCTGGCGGGCAGGCGCGGAGCGGATACGCCGGGTGTCGGCGCACTGGTGGACGACCTCACCGGGCTGGGCGCGCAGGTGTCGGTCGTCGCGTGTGACGTGGCGGACCGGGAGGCGCTGGCCGCCGTGCTGGACGGTGTGGAGCATCCGTTGTCGGGTGTGGTGCATGTGGCGGGCGTCGCGGACAACGGGGTGGTCGGTGCCCTGACGCCGGAGCGGATGGATGCGGTGTTGCGGCCGAAGGCGGACGCGGCGTGGCATCTGCACGAGCTGACCGCGGACATGGGTCTGTCGGCGTTCGTGATGTTCTCCTCGGCCGGTGGGCTGGTTCTGGCGGCGGGGCAGGGCAGTTACGCGGCGGCGAACGTGTTCCTCGATGCGCTGGCCGAGCACCGTCATGCGCTGGGGTTGCCGGCCACCTCGATGGCCTTCGGCCTCTGGGGAGTCAACACCGGCATGACCACCCGGCTGGACCTGGCCGAGGAGCGCATGGCGGCCCAGGGGCTGCCCGCCCTCTCCCAGGCCGAAGGCCTCGCCCTGTTCTCGCTGTCCCTGCGCTCGGGGCGGCCCGCGGTGGTCCCCCTGCGCGTCGACACGAACGTCCTGCGCGGCCGTGCCGACCAGATGCCGGCCCTGCTCCGCGGCCTGGTGCGGGTCCCCGTACGCCGGGCCGCCCAGTCCGGGGACGGTGCCGATGGGCTCGCCGCGCGCCTGGCCGCACTGGACGCGAACGGACGGGCCGCCGCGCTGCTGGACCTCGTGCGCGGGCAGGTGGCCGGTGTCCTCGGGCACGCCTCGCCGGACGCGATCGAGCCCGAGCGGGCCTTCAGCGAGCTGGGCTTCGACTCGCTCGCCGCGGTGGAGCTGCGCAACAGGCTCGGCTCGGCGACCGGACTGCGGCTGCCCGCCACGCTGATCTTCGACTACCCGACCGCGCAGTCCGTCGCCGACCACATCGGCACCGAGGTCGCCGGCCGGGACCACGCCGTTGCCGCCCCCGTCCGCGCCCTCCCCGCCGTCGGCGGTCCGGACGTGGACGACCCCATCGTGATCGTGGGCATGGGGTGTCGTTACCCGGGCGGGGTGGGCACGCCGGAGGAGCTGTGGCGGCTCGTTGCGGAGGGTGTGGACGCGGTCGGGGGGTTCCCGGCCGATCGGGGCTGGGATCCGCAGGTGTACGACCCGGAGCCCGGTACGCCGGGGAAGACGTATGCGCGGGAGGGCGGTTTCCTGTACGAGGCGGCCGATTTCGACCCGGTGTTCTTCGGGATCGGTCCGAACGAGGCGCTGATGATGGATCCGCAGCAGCGGTTGCTGCTGGAGGTGTCCTGGGAGGCGATCGAGCGGGCGGGGATCGACCCCGTCACGCTCAAGGGCTCGGCGACCGGGGTCTTCGCGGGGGTCATGTACCACGACTACGCCCTGGGCGTGGAAGCGGCGGCCAGCAGCGGCGGCAGCCTCGTCTCCGGCCGTACGTCGTACACGCTCGGCCTCGAAGGCCCCTCGGTCACCGTCGACACGGCCTGCTCCTCCTCCCTCGTCGCCCTGCACATGGCCGCCCAGGCGCTGCGGTCGGGCGAGTGCTCCCTGGCCCTGGCGGGAGGCGTCGCCGTCATGGGTACGCCGGGCATGTTCGTCGAGTTCAGCCGTCAGCGCGGGCTCGCCCCCGACGGCCGGTCCAAGTCGTTCGCGGCTTCGGCCGACGGTGTCGCCTGGGGCGAGGGCGCGGGCGTCCTGCTGCTCGAGCGGCTCTCCGACGCACGGCGCAACGGCCACCCGGTGGTCGCCGTCGTCCGGGGGTCCGCCCTGAACCAGGACGGCGCCTCCAACGGCCTGACCGCCCCGAACGGTCCCGCCCAGCAGCGGGTGATCCGCCAGGCCCTGGCCAACGCCGGCCTGTCGGCCGCCGAGGTCGACGCGGTCGAGGCGCACGGCACCGGCACGACGCTCGGCGACCCGATCGAGGCGCAGGCCCTGCTCGCCACGTACGGGCAGGACCGCCCCGAGGGGCAGCCGCTGTACCTGGGCTCGATCAAGTCCAACATGGGGCACACGCAGGCGTCGGCGGGTGTCGCGGGCGTCATCAAGATGGTCATGGCCATGCGCCACGGGACGCTCCCGAAGACCCTGCACGTGGACGCGCCCTCCGATCAGGTGGACTGGGCCGCGGGAAGCGTGGAACTGCTCACCGAGGCGCGGGAATGGCAGGCGTCCGGCCGGCCCCGCCGGGCCGCCGTCTCCTCGTTCGGGATCAGCGGGACGAACGCCCACGTCATCGTGGAGGAGGCGCCGCAGGGCGCCGAGGAGGCGGCCGTACGGTCCGAACCGGCGGTGCTGCCCTGGGTGTTGTCGGCCAAGACCCCGCAGGCCCTGGCCGCCCAGGCCGAACGCCTGCTGGACCGGGTCACGCAGCAGCCGGAGAGCGAGCCGGCGGACATCGGCCTGTCGCTGGTCTCCTCGCGGACCGCGTTCCCCCACCGTGCGGTGGTCGTGGGAACGGAGCGCGCGGAGCTGCTGCGCGGCCTGACCGCCCTGGCGCAGGGCCGCAACGCACCCGCCGTGGTCCGCGACCTGGCGCGGCGCTCCGGGAAGACGGCGTTCCTGTTCACCGGGCAGGGCGCGCAACGGCTGGGCATGGGACGGGAGTTGTACGAAGCGTTCCCCGCCTTCGCGGTGGCCTACGACGCGGTGTGCGCGGAGATCGACCCGCTGCTCGGGCGGTCGCTGCGCGAGGTGGTGTGGGGCGGGGACGCGCAGGCGCTGAACGCGACCGCGCTCACCCAGCCCGCCCTGTTCGCTCTCGAAGTGGCCTTGTTCCGGCTGGTGGAGACCTGGGGCGTACGGCCCGACCTCGTCGCCGGGCATTCGATCGGGGAGCTCGCCGCCGCGCACGCGGCCGGAGTGCTGTCCCTGGCGGACGCGGCCCGGCTGGTCGTCGTCCGGGGCCGGCTGATGCAGGAACTCCCCTCCGGCGGGGCGATGGTGGCCGTCCAGGCGACCGAGGACGAGGTGCTGGCGCTGCTCACCGACGCGGTCGGTGTCGCGGCCGTCAACGGACCGGAATCGGTGGTCGTTTCGGGTGCCGAGGAAGCCGTCCTGGCGGTGGGCGAGCACTTCGCGGCGGCCGGCCGCAAGACCAGCCGCCTCGCCGTCTCGCACGCCTTCCACTCCGTCCTGATGGACCCCATGCTGGACGCGTTCCGCGCCGTGGTGCAGGAGTTGGACTTCGGCGAGCCGCGCATACCCGTCGTCTCCACGGTCTGCGGCGAGCTGTCGCAGGCATGGGCGTCCCCCGAGTACTGGGTCGGCCAGGTCCGCCAGGCCGTCCGCTTCACCGACGCCGTCCACACGCTGGAAGAGCAGGGCGCCACCCGGTTCCTGGAGATCGGGCCCGGCGCGGTGCTCACCGCTCTCGCCCAGCAGGTACTCGACTCCGAGCAGGCCGTCTCGGCGGCCGCCCTGCGCAAGGACCGCGGGGAGCCCGAGTCGCTGGTCTCGGCCGTCGCCCAGCTGTACGCGGCGGGCGTGCCCGTCGACTGGGAGGCCTTCTACGGGGGCACCGGAGCCCGGCTCGTCGATCTGCCCACTTACCCGTTCCAGCGCACCCGCTACTGGGTCGACGCCGCCAAGCCCGCCACCGATGCCGTGGCCGTCGGCCAGGACGCCCTCGACCACCCGCTCCTCGCGGCCGTGCTGCCCTCCCCCGACTCCGACGCGGTCACCTTCACCGCGCGGATCTCCCTGGACGCCCAGCCGTGGGTGGCCGACCACGCCGTGCACGGCAGCGTCCTGCTCCCCGGTACGGGCTTCGTCGAACTCGCGCTCCAGGCCGGCGACCACGTCGGCTGCGGACTCCTCGAGGAGCTCACCCTCCAGGCCCCGCTGGTCCTGCCCGAGCGCGGCGGCATGTCCGTCCAGGTCGTCGTGGGCGAACCCGACGACCGGGCCCGGCGCGCCGTACAGGTCTACTCGCGCCCCGAAGCCCGGCCCGACGAGCCGTGGACCCGGCACGCCGACGGGTTCCTCGCACCCGCCGCTGCCGAGCCCGGCGACGGCCCCGCAGCGTGGCCGCCCGCCGGCGCGGCCGAGCTGGACGCGGCCGATCTGTACGACCGGCTCCAGGAGCGCGGGTTCGGCTACGGTCCCGTCTTCCAGGGCCTGACGGCCGCCTGGCGGCTCGGCGATGCGCTCTACGCCGAGATCGAACTGCCCGAGCAGGCGCACGCCGACGCCGGACGGTTCGGTCTCCACCCGGCCCTGCTCGACGCCTCCCTGCACGCGCTCGGATTCGGCGGGCTCGGCGCCGAGGAGGACGCGGGGGGCGCGCTGCTCCCGTTCGCCTGGGCGGGCGTCACCCTGCACGCCGCGTCCGCCACCGCCGTACGGGTCCGGCTCGCGCCCGTCGAGGGTCAGCGCAACGCCGTACGTCTCGACCTCACCGACCCGGCCGGGGCGCCGGTGGCCTCCGTCGCCGCGCTGCTGCTGCGCCCGGTGGCCGCCGAACAGCTGCCCACCGGCGGCTTCCGCGACGCGCTGCTGCGCGTCGACTGGCAGCCGGTCGGCGGCGGCTCCGGACCGCGCGGGGCCTGGGCCGTCGCCGGCCCGGGGCTGGCGGTGCCCGGGATCCCGGTGCTCCCCGGCCTCGACGCGCTCCGCGCGGACCGGGACGGCGTACCGGACGCCGTGCTGCTGCCGGTCCTGCCGGCCGGGCCCGGCGCCGGCCGCGAGCACGAGGTCCTCGCCGGGGTCCGCTCGGCGGTGGCCACGGCACTGTCGGCCGTACAGCAGTGGCTGGCCGAGCCGGCGTTCGCGGGCTCGCGGCTGGTCCTGGTCACCCGGGCCGCGACAGCCGTGGCCGACGGCGACCCGGTCGACGTACGGCAGGCCCCGGTGTGGGGGCTGGTGCGGGCCGCGCAGGCGGAGAACCCGGGCCGGTTCGTGCTGCTGGACCTGGAGGAGGAGGCGGAGCCGTCCCCCAAGGCGCTGGCCGCCGCCCTCGCGTCGGGCGAGCCCGAACTGGCCGTCCGGCAGGGCAAGGTCCTCGCACCCCGCCTGGTGCGCAGCGCCGCGCCCGGCAGCTCCACGTCCTGGGACACCGGGGGAACCGTCCTGATCACCGGCGGCACCGGCGGCCTGGGCGCCCTCGTCGCCCGGCACCTGGTCACCGCGCACGGCGTACGGCACCTCGTGCTCACCAGCCGGCGCGGACCCGCAGCGCCCAACGCGGCGGGGCTCCGCGACGAGCTGACCGCGCTCGGCGCCCGGGTGGAGATCGCCGCGTGCGACGTGTCCGACCGGGACGCCGTGGCCGCCCTGATCGGAGGCATCGACCCGGCGCACCCGCTGCGCGGGATCGTGCACGCCGCCGGAGTCGCCCACAACGGCCTGGTCGGGGCGCTCACCCCCGAGCAGGTGGACACCGTGCTGCGGGCGAAGGCCGACGCGGCTTGGCATCTGCACGAACTGACGACCGGTCATGACCTGTCCGCCTTCGTGCTGTTCTCCTCGGCGGGCGGCCTGGTCATGGCCGCCGGACAGGGCAACTACGCGGCGGCGAACGTGTTCCTCGACGCACTCGCCCAGCACCGCCGCTCGCAGGGGCTGGCGGCCACCTCGATGGCCTTCGGCCTGTGGGACACCGAGACCGGACTGAGCCAGTGGCTCGGCGAGGCCGACCTCCAGCGGATGCGGCGCAGCGGAACGCCCGCGCTGTCCGAGGAGGAGGGCCTGTGGCTCTTCGACGCGGCGGTCGCCGCCGACGCCCCCGCCCTCGTACCGCTGCGGGTGGACCTGGCCGCCCTGCGGGCCCGCACGGACGAGGTGCCCGCCCTGCTGCGCGGCATGGCCCCCGCGGTGCGCCGCCGGGCCGGCGCCGCGGCCGGAGCCGCCGGAGCCGGAGCGCTGCGCGACACGGTGCGCGCCCTCGGCGGTCCGGAGCGCGAGAAGGCGGTGCTCGACGCGGTGCTCACGCACGCGGCCGAGGTACTGGGGCACACCGACGCGAGCGCGGTCGACGCCGAAGCGGGCTTCCTGGAGGCCGGATTCGACTCGCTGACCGCCGTCGAACTCCGCAACCGGCTGAACACCGCCTCCGGGCTCTCCCTGCCGGCCATGGTGGTCTTCGACAGCAAGAACCCGCTGGAGCTGGCCCGCCTGCTCGCGGAGCGCCTGGGCGCGGCGACGGGGGAGCGGGGACGGGCCGACGCGCCGTCCACCCACGGCGAGGGCCGCGCCGACGACACCCTGTACGGGCTGTTCCTCGACGCGATCATGTCGGGGAACCTCCAGCCCGGCCTGGCCATGCTGCGGTCCGTGGCGGCGCTGCGGCCCGCCTTCGCCTCGGCGGCGGACCTGGCGCAGCCGCCGGCGGCGGTGTCCTACGGGGCGCGGACCCGGCCGGCAGGGGACCGCACGCCCCGGCTGATCTGCCTGAGCACGCCCACCGTGGCGGGCGGGGTGCACCAGCACGCGCGGCTCGCGGCCCGGCTCTCGATGCCCGTCTGCGGTATCCCCACCCCCGGGTTCGGGCGCGGGGAGGCGCTGCCGGAGTCCTTCGGCGCGGCGGTGGACGTCCTCGCCGAGGCCGTGCTGCGCGCCGCGGACGGGGAGCCGTTCGCCCTGCTCGGCTTCTCCTCGGGGGGCCTGCTCGCGCACGCCACCGCGGCCCGCCTGGAGCGGGTGCACGGGGTGCGCCCCGCCGGGCTGGTGCTGCTGGACACGTACTCCATGGGCGCGACGAACGACGCGCTCTTCGACCAGATGGCCTTCGCGGTCCCCGACAAGGCGGCCACGCTGGGCTCCTTCAGCAGCGCCGAACTCTCCGCGATGGGCCGGTACGTGGAACTGCTGCCGCAGTTCCGGCAGGAGGACATCGAGGCGCCCGTGCTGTTCGTACGGGCCGGGGACCTCTTCGCGATGGGTGAGGGCGCGGACATCGCACCCGACGCCGACTGGCAGGCCGACTGGGAGGGCGCGGACACCGTGGCGACCGTCCCCGGCACGCATTTCACCATCGTCGAGCAGCACGTCGACACGACGGCCCCCGTGATCGACCGCTGGCTGACGGACCTGAAGGAGCGCATCTCCTGATGAGCACGGGACGGCCCACGAGCACGGGACGGCCCACGAGCACGGGACGCCCCGCCCGCACGGGACGGCCCCACGAGCGCAGGACGACCGGTGCGCGCGGACGGCGCGCACGACGACGAGCAGAGGTGGCACAGCGGTGAGCCTGAGCACGGTACGCCCGGCCGCGGTCAGCGGACCGGCGGAACGCATCCACGAGTTCATGCTGGCGGCGGCCGGGACCGCGCCGGACAGCCCGGCGGTCTGGGAGGCCGGCCCGCACGGCGCCTCCCAGGTCCTGACCTACCGTCAACTGGAGCGCAGGGCGCACGATTACGCCCTGTCCCTGGACGCGCTCGGCCTCGACATCGGCGACCGGGTGATCCTCGAGTCGGACAACTCCGCCGCCGCCGTGGCCGTGCTCCTGGCCTGTTCGATGCTCGGGCTCACCTTCATCCCGGTGAGCCCGGAGGTCCCCACCCCACGGCTGCTGGCCATCGCCGCCACCGCGGAGCCCGCCCTGCACCTGCAGGCGGTGGACGGCACGCGCGAAGGCGTCCCCGAGCCCATCGGCACGGCGCGCTTCGGCCCGGGCGGGGCGGTCGTGGAGCGCGCGCCCGCGCCGCGCACCCGCCACCGGCGGGAGGCGGTCGGCACCGACGCCGCATACATGATCTTCACCTCGGGGACCACGGGCCGCCCCAAGGGCGTGGTCATGAGCCACCGCGGGGTGCTGTCCTTCTACCGGGGCATGCTGCGGCACTCCATCGTCACGGCCGAGGACCGGCTCGCCACCACCTCCCCGCTCCAGTTCGACTTCGCCCTGCTGGACATCGGGCTCGCCCTGGGCTCGGGAGCCCAGCTGATCCCCGTACCGCGGGAGCTGATGCACTGGCCGCGCCGGCTGCTGCGCTTCCTGGCCGACACCGGGGCCACCCAGGTCGACGGGGTGCCGTCGATCTGGCGGCCCGTCCTGCGTCACGAGGCGAAGGGGCTGGCCGCCCTGGCCGGCCAGGTGCGCGGGGTGCTGTTCTCCGGTGAGGCGTTCCCGTTGCCGGAACTGCGCCAGTTGCAGGGCCTGTTGCCGCAGGCGCGGGTGGTGAACTGCTTCGGCCCCACCGAGGCGATGGCCTTCTCCCTCACCGACGTGCCCAGTCCGCTGCCCGAGGGCGTCGACAGGCTCTCCATCGGGTTCGCCTACCCGGGCGCCGAGATGCTGCTGATCGACGAGGAGGGCCGGCCCGTCGAGGAGCCGGGCGCGGTGGGCGAGATCCACCTGCGCGGCCCCTCCCTCTTCACCGGCTACTGGGACGATCCGGAAGCGACCCGGGCCGTCCTGGTACCCGATCCGCTCAACCCGCGCTCCGGCCAACTCGTCTACAAGTCAAATGACTTGGCATACCGCGGCGAGAGTGGTGAGCTGTACTTCGTCGGCCGGTCCGACCTCCAGGTCAAGATCCGGGGCAATCGGGTGGAGCTGGGCGAGATCGAGCGCAGGCTCCTGGAGTTCCCGGGGGTCGAAGCGGCCGCCGCGGTGGTCCGCCCGCGTCCGGGCGACGACCCGGAGCTCTACGCGTACGTCGTCCCCGCCCGCGGCTTCACCGCCGACCCCGTCGTGATCAGCGCGTTCTGCAAGCAGACCCTGCCCGAGTACATGGTTCCGCGGAAGGTCGGCCTGGTGCCGGGACTGCCGCTCACGCCGAACGGGAAGACCGACCGCAGGGCCCTGGCGGCACGCGCCGCCGAGGAGGCCTGAAACCGACGGCCCGGGACCCCTGTCAGGCCCCTCCCGGGCCCCGCCCCCGCCCCACCCCTGTCCCGCCCCCGACCCACCCCGGTCGCGCCCCCGCCCCACCCCTGTTCCGACCCCAGTCCTGACCCCTGTCCCGACCCCTGTTCCCGGTCCGGACCCACCCCGCCCCTCCCGGTGTTCCGTTCACTGATACGTACGTCCCGTCCCGACAGCATTGGACAGCCCCCATGACCAGCTCCCTGAGCGAGAACGACACGACCGGACCGGAGGCCAAGGCGGGCCGCAAGGAATGGATCGCCCTCGGCGTACTGCTCCTGCCCGTGCTGCTCGTCTCCATGGACCTGACCGTTCTCTACTTCGCCATCCCCGCCATCAGCGAGGACCTGCGGCCCTCCGGCAGCGAGCAGCTGTGGATGATCGACGTCTACGGCTTCGTCCTGTCCGGGGTCCTGCTCACCATGGGCGCACTCGGCGACCGCATCGGCCGCCGGCGCCTCCTGCTGATCGGTGCCGTGGTCTTCGGCGGCGGCTCGCTGCTCGCCGCCTACGCCTCCAACCCCGAGATGGTCATCACCGCCCGCGCCCTCCAGGGCATCGGCGGCGCCACCCTCATGCCCTCCACGCTCGCCCTCATCCGCAACCTGTTCCGCGACCAGACCCAGCGGCGCACCGCCGTCGCCGTCTGGTCCACCGGCATGGCCGCCGGCGCCGCGCTCGGCCCGGTGGTCAGCGGCGCGCTCCTCACCGGCTTCTGGTGGGGCTCCGTCTTCCTCATCAACGTGCCCGTCATGCTGCTCCTGCTGGTCGCCGCGCCCTTCCTGCTGCCGGAGTTCAAGGACGCCGCGGCCGGGAAGTTCGACCTGATCAGCGCCGCACTCTCGCTCGCCGTCGTCCTGCCGGTCATCTACGGCTTCAAGAAGATCGCCGTGGACGGATTCGCCGTCACCCACGTGGTGGCCATCGCGGTCGGCCTGGCCATCGTCCCGCTGTTCCTGCGCCGCCAGCGCACGAGCAGCGACCCGATGATCGACCTCTCGCTGTTCCGCAACCGCGCCTTCGGCGCCTCCGTCACCGTGAACATGCTGGCCTGCTTCACCCTCGTCGGCTACTCGCTCTTCAGCACCCAGTACATGCAGTCGGTCCTCGGCATGAGCGCGTTGAAGTCCGCGCTGTGGACCATCCCCGGTACCCTCGCCGTCGGCGCCGTCGTGCCCGTCGCCACCGTCCTCGTCCGTACCGTCAAGCCCGCCCACATCATCGGCGCCGGCTTCACCATCGCCACGCTCGCCCTGCTGCTGCTCACCCAGGTGCCGGCCGAGGACGGCCTGGTCCTGATCCTGATCGGCATCATCGCGCTCGCCGTCGGGCTCACCCCGGTCCTCACCCTGGTCACCGAGCTCGTCGTCGGCCAGGTGCCGCCGGAGCGCGCCGGTACTGCCTCCGCCCTGCTCCAGACCGGCCAGGAGCTCGGCGGCGCGCTCGGCGTGGCCGTCCTGGGCAGCATCGGCGCCGCCGTCTACCGCAACAGCTCCGCGCTGGACGCCCCGGCCGGGGTGCCCGCCGACGCGCTGGAAGCGGCCCGCGAGACCATCGGCGGCGCCCTGGCGGCCGCCGGCCGGCTCTCGGGCGACGCGTCCGCCGGCCTGGTCGAGGCGGCCCGCGCCGCCTTCACGACCGAGGTGCACGCCGCCTCGATCGCCGGCGCGGTCGTCATGGCCGGCGCCGCCGTCTTCGCCCTGATCGGGCTGCGGTCCGTCCAGACCGACAACCAGCGGGCCGCGGAACTCGCCGCGCAGGCCGCCCCGGCGGCGCACAAGGCCGGACACCCGGGCGCGGGCACCGCCTGAGCCGTGCGGACCACGTAAGGCACCCGGCCCCGCCAGGGGCCCACCGACAGCCGCCCAGGACCCGAACCCCCGCCGGTCCTGGGCGGCTTCGCCATGCCCGCACCCCGGTGCGCCGGGGCCGCTCGGCCGGGGCGCCGTAAGGGTCGGGCTGGGGTCGGATCTGGGGTCCGGTGGCCGAATCCTCTCCCTAGCATCGAACCGCATTCGAGCAGACGCTCGGAACTGCCAGGCACCAGGCTGGAGGAATATCCGCATGTCCCTGCTGGCAACCGATTCTGTCGGGACGGCACGGTTCCGCGCGTACGGGCCGCGGCAGCTCGACGAGATCGCCGACCGCCACGGCCTGCCCGCCGGCATCCGCGAGACCGTCCGGCTCGTGTCGATGGTGCTGCCCTTCCGGGTCAACGAGTACGTCCTGTCGCAGCTGATCGACTGGGACCGCATCCCCGACGACCCGATGTTCCAACTGGTGTTCCCGCAGCGGGGGATGCTCACCGAGCAGAACGAACGCGACCTGGCCGCGCTCAGCGCCGACCCCGCCTCGAAGGTCGCGCTGCGCACCCTCGTGCAGCAGATCCGCGGCCGCCTCAACCCGCACCCGTCCGGCCAGAAGGAGCTCAACGTCCCCACCCTGGACGGCGTCGAGATCCCCGGACTGCAGCACAAGTACCGCGAGACGGTGCTCTACTTCCCGAGCCAGGGCCAGACCTGCCACTCGTACTGCACCTACTGCTTCCGCTGGGCCCAGTTCGTCGGAGACGCGGACCTGCGCTTCGCCGCCCCCGACCCGAGCGGTCTCGTCTCCTACCTCGGCCGGCACCCCGACGTCACCGACGTCCTGGTGACCGGCGGCGACCCGATGGTGATGTCCACCGAGCGGCTGCGCTCCCACCTGGAGCCGCTGCTCCGCGTGAACACCGTGCGGACCATCAGGATCGGCACCAAGTCCGTCGCGTACTGGCCCCAGCGCTTCGGAGCCGACCCCGACGCCGACGACCTGCTGCGCCTGTTCGAGCAGGTCGTCGCCTCCGGACGCAACCTCGCCGTCATGGCGCACTTCAGCCACCCCCGCGAACTCACCACCGACCTCGCCCTGCGGGCCGTCGCCCGGATCAGGTCCACGGGCGCCCTCGTCTACTGCCAGGCACCGCTGATCGCCCGCGTCAACGACGACCCGGCCGTCTGGAGCGAGATGTGGCGGGCCGAGCTCGCCGCCGGCTCGGTGCCGTACTACATGTTCGTGGAGCGCGACACCGGCCCCTACGACTACTTCCGGGTGCCCCTCGCGCGGGCGGCCGAGATCTTCCAGGGCGCCTACCGCACCCTGCCCGGTCTGGCCCGCACCGTGCGCGGCCCGGTGATGTCCGCGACCCCCGGCAAGGTCGTGGTGGACGGGGTCGTCGAGAACGCCGAAGGCCGCTTCTTCCAGCTGCACATGGTCCAGGCCCGTGACCCCTCGCTGGTCGGCCGGCCCTTCCTGGCGCACTACGACCCGCAGGCGGCCTGGCTCGACGAGCTGCGGCTCGACCGCACCGTCCCCGCCGACATCGCCCGGGCCATCGCGGGACCGGCCTGGCAGGGCGGGCAGGGTGGGCAGGGCGGGCAGGAGCTCTTCGGGACGAAGGCGGCGGCTGCGGCGGGGAGCCGGGGATGAGCGACATGCGGATGTCACCGAACCTCGCCCTCAACCAACTGGTGGCACAGCGCCAGGCGGCCGGCGAGCCGCTGATCCACCTCGGCTTCGGAGAGTCCCGGCTGCCCGCGTTCGCGCCGCTCGTGGAACGGCTCGCCGCGGGCGCGCACCGCAACGCCTACGGCCCGGTGGCCGGTTCGCCCGGGGTCCGCAACGCCGCCGCCGGCTACTTCGCGCGCCGCCGCATCCCCACCGACGCCGAGCAGATCGTGGTCGCCCCCGGCAGCAAGCCGCTGCTGATGGCCCTCAACCTGGCGGTCCCCGGCGACGTCCTGCTGCCCCGCCCGGCCTGGAACACCTACGCCCCCCAGGCCCGGCTGGCCGGCAAGCACCCGATCGCCGTCCCGATCCCCGCAGAGTGCGGCGGGGTACCGGACCCGGACGCCCTGCGCGAGTGCATCACCGCGGCGCGCGTCCTCGGGCGCGACCCGCGCATCATGGTGCTGACCCTCCCGGACAACCCGACCGGCACCCTCGCCCCACCCCCGCTGATCCGCGAACTGTGCGCGATCGCCGAGGAGGAGGGCCTGCTGATCGTCTCGGACGAGATCTACCGGGACGTGGTGCACGACCCCGCCACCGACTATCTCAGCCCGGCCGAAGTGGCCCCCGGGAGCACGGTCATCACCACCGGCCTGAGCAAGAGCCTGGCCCTGGGCGGCTGGCGCATCGGCGTGGCCCGCTTCCCGCAGGGCCCCTGGGGCGAGGGGATCCGCACCGCAGTGGTCTCGGTGGCCAGCGAGGTCTGGTCGACGCTGGCCGGTCCGATGCAGGAGGTGGCCGAGTACGCCTTCGGCGAGCCGCCGGAGGTACGCGCGCGGCTGCGGGCCAGCGCGCGGCTGCACGGCGCCGTCGCCCGGGAGGTCCACCGCATCACCGTGGCCGCCGGCGCCCGCTGCCGCCCGCCGACCGGGGCGTTCTACGTCTACCCCGACTTCGAACCGGTCCGCGGGGAGCTGGCGAAGTACGAGGTGACCGACTCGCCCACGCTGGCCCGCCGGATGCTGGACCTCGGAATCGTGGTGCTCGCCGGACACCTGCTCGGCGACGAGGGGGACGCCCTGCGGTTCAAATGCGCCACCAGCATGCTGTACGGCGAGACGGCCGAGGAGCAGCAGCTCGCCCTCGACGCGCCGGACCCCACCGCCCTGCCGCACGTGCGCAACACGCTCGACAGGATCGAGGAGAGTTTCCGAAATCTCGTCCCCTGATCGGGCCGCCCCATGCCGGACGGCCCGACTCGGATAGAAATCCTCGCCGGGCCGCCGGGGGCCGTTCTCTTCGCTTTGCCGATCACTTGGCCGATTCGGTCTGGGTGATCAATGTGTTCCAGAGGATATCCGGGCTCGCGAAATTCTCCAGCTTCAGAGCGTCGTCCAGGAAACGGACGTCATATGCGCCCTCCAGGGCGGCGAGCAGCTCGACCGTGCCCATGGAGTCCAGCCCCAGGTCACGGAGTTCGGCATCACCGGTCAATTTCTCACCGGGTGGGAGATAGGGCAGGAACGGGCGTACGACGGCCTCGAAAGCGCCGTCCCAGGTGTGCTTCGTGAGTTCTGGCATATGGGAATGATGGAGGCGCCGGATGACGGCTGTCAATAAGTCCCAGAAATGGTCCGGGAAATGGCAGGTCGATAATTCCCGGCGAGGAGGAGCAGAAATGGAACCCATGGCGCGGACCGCGCTGCACGCACGTTTCCTGCGCGGCCTGGAACGCTCACCGCACGGGGTGGCCGTGCGCGTCGGGAAGGACACCGTCGACTACGCGACGGCCCACGCACTGGCCCTGTCCTGGGCCGGTGCGCTGCTGGCGGCCCCCGGCGGGCCGCCCAAGGCCGTCGGCATCCTGGCGGGCCGCAGCCTCACCTCGTACGTCGCCGTCCTGGCGAGCCTGTACGCGGGACTCCCCGCGGTGCCGCTGCTGGCCGACTTCCCGCCCGGCAAGATCGCCTCGATGCTCGCGTCCGCGGAGGTCTCCGCCCTCGTCGTGGACGAGGAGGGCGCGGCCCGGCTCGCGACGGACCTCGCCAAGGACGCACCGACCGCCCTCGCGACCGCCCTCGGGGACCTGCCGGTCCTCGCCCCGCACCTGAACCCCGCCGAGGCCGGGGCGCTCGCCGCCGCCGGCGGCCTGCGGCCGCTCCTGGCCGGCCCGGGCACCGCGCTGGCGGATCCCGTGTGGTCCGCCGGGCCCCAGGACGTGGCGTACGTCCTGTTCACCTCCGGCTCCACCGGCCGGCCCAAGGGCGTACGGCTCACGCACGGCAACCTGGCGCACTACTTCTCCCTCATGGACGCCTGGTACGACTTCACCGCCGCCGACGTCTTCTCCCAGGCCGCCAACCTCAACTGGGACTCCGCGGTCTCGGACCTGTGGTGCGCCTGGGCGGTCGGTGCGCCCCTGGTCTCGGTCTCCCCGCACGCCTACCGCGACCTGCCCGCCTTCGTCGCCGAGCACGGCATCACCGTCTGGTTCTCGGCGCCCAGCGTCATCTCGCTGGCCCGCCGCACCGGGCGCCTGCTGCCGGGCAGCATGCCCTCGCTGCGCTGGACGTACTTCGGCGGGGAGGCGCTCCAGTTCCAGGACACCGACGCCTGGCAGCAGGCCGCCCCCCGCTCCGCGGTGATCAACGTCTACGGCCCGACCGAGATGACCATCACCACCCACCGCCACACCTGGTCGCCGCAGGAGTCGACCGCGCTCGGCGTCAACGGGGTCGTGCCGCTCGGCCTGCTCCACGACGGGCATGCGGAACTGCTCCTGGACGAGGCCGGCGAGCCCGCCCTGGAGGAGGGCGAACTGTGGCTGTCCGGGCCGCAGTTGTCGGCCGGCTACCTGGACCCGGCCGACGGGGCCGGCAAGTACCTCGAGCGCGACGGCGTCCTGTGGTACCGCACCGGCGACCGGGTGCGCCGGCTCTCCGGGGGCGAACTGGTCTACCTGGGACGCACCGACTCCCAGGTGCAGGTGCAGGGCTACAGGGTCGAACTGGCCGAGGTGGAACACGCCCTGCGCGACGGCACCCCGGTCACCGACGCGGTCGTGGTCGGCGTGCCCGTGGCCAACAGCACCGAGCTCGTCGCCTTCTACCTCGGCGGGCAGCGCACACCGCAGGAGTTCCACCGCGACCTGGCCGGGCTGCTGCCCGCCCAGCTGATCCCGCGCCACTACCACCGGCTGGACGAGTTCCCGCTGAACACCAACAAGAAGACCGACCGGCTGGAGCTCACCGCGCGCGCCACCGCCCTGCACGGCACCCGTGTACCGGTGAGCGCGAGCTGATCCCCGAACCGACCCATCACAGCACGGAAGAGGAAGACCCATGCGCACAAGACCCCGGCCCCGCCAGGGAGCGGTCCGCAGATTCGCGCTGCTCGCCGTGGCCGCACTGACCGCCACGCTGTTCTCCGTCCCGGCCACGAGCGCCGCCAACACCGCAGCGGCCTGGCCCACGGGCGGTCACGACATCCGCAACAGCCGCTCGAACCCGCAGGAAACGACGATCACCAAGGGCAACGTCGGCCGCCTGAAGGCCAAGTGGACCTTCGCCACCAACGGCGACGTGTCCGCCACCCCGGCCGTGGTGGACGGCGCCGTCTACTTCCCCGACTGGGGCGGCTGGCTGCACAAGGTGAACGCGAAGACCGGCAGCCGCATCTGGTCGCGCAAGGTGTCCGACTACACCGGTGACCCGGCCTCGGTCGCCCGCACCAGCCCCGCCGTCGTCGGCGGCAAGGTGTACATAGCGGACTGGAACAGGGCCGTCCTGATCTCCGTCGACGCGGCCACCGGCAACAAGGTGTGGAGCCGGGAGGTCGACACCCAGTACAAGGCCGTACTGACCCAGTCGCCCGTCGTGCACAACGGCGTGATCTACCAGGGGGTCTCCTCCCGCGAATCCGAGGGCGCCCTCGACCCGGCCTACCCCTGCTGCACCTTCCGGGGCAGTGTGAACGCCTTCGACGCCGCGACCGGCGACCGGCTGTGGCGCCAGTACACGACCCCCGACAACGGCGGCCGGCCCGGCGGCTACAGCGGCGTGGCCGTGTGGGGCACTCCGGCCCTGGACCCGTCCACCAACACGGTGTACTTCACCACCGGCAACAACTACACCGTGCCCCAGTCCGTCAGCGACTGCCAGAGCGCCGGGCACACCCCCGCCGAGTGCTACGCCCCGGACAACTACGTGGACACCGTCCTCGCCCTCGACATGCGGACCGGCCAGATCAAATGGAACACCGGCGCCAAGCGCTTCGACGCCTGGAACACCGGCTGCATCCCCGGCTTCCCGCCCAACAACTGCCCGCCGAACCCGGGATACGACTACGACTTCGGCGACGGCGCGCACCTGTTCACCATCAAGGGCCCCGACGGCTGCCCCCGCAAGGTGATCGGCGCGGGCGAGAAGAGCGGCGAGTACTGGCTGATGGACGCGGCCACCGGAGCGGTGGTCTGGAGCGCGGCGGCCGGCCCCGGCGGCCACATCGGCGGCATCCAGTGGGGCACCGCCAATGACGACAAGCGGATCTACATCGCCGAGGCCAACTTCAACCGGCAGCCCTACCAGCTGGCCGACGGCACGACGACGACCCGCAGCTCCTTCGCGGCCCTCGACCCGCAGACCGGACGCATCCTGTGGCAGGTCGCCGACCGCACCGACGGCTTCGCCTGGGGCGCCCTGACCACCGCGAACGGCGTCGTCTTCGGCGGCTCCACCAGCGGCCGCATGTACGCGTTCGACGGGGCGACCGGCGCCTACCTGTGGGACTTCACCGCGCCGTACTCCTCCAACGCGGGCCCCGCGGTCGTCGACGGCACCGTCTACTGGGGCAACGGCTACGCCCGCTTCGCCAACGGCGGCGGCACCACCGGCAGCCTCACCGAGGGCACCTTCTACGCCTTCAGCGTCGACGGCAAGTAGCCGCACGCACGGGAGGGGCCGGTACCCATCGGGTACCGGCCCCTCCCCCTGTCCGCCTGCGGCCGCCCGCCCGCGGCTGCCCGCCCCTGCGCTCAGGCCGGCACCGGCACCGGCAGCCGCCGCCGCACCGGCCGCATCGCCGACCGGGGCGTCACCGGCACCACCCGGAAGGCGCGCGTGGTGCACGCGACCCGGGTGAACAGCCCGTCCTGCCCGGACACGTACAGCCGGCCGACCCCGGCCCGCTGCAGCGCGGCCACCACGTCCGGCCAGCGCACCGTACGGACGAAGCCGTCCAGCAGCATGCCGCGCACCCCCTCACCGGTGGTCACCACCCTGCCGTCCTGGTCCGCGACCAGCGGCAGCCGCGGCTCGGACCAGGTCAGTCCGTCGAAGACCTCCGCGTCCACCCGGTCCCGCAGCCCCCCGAAGAGGTACGAGTGCATGGGCGGCTTCATCGTGTACATCGACATGCCGCCCAGCGAGCGGATGCGGTGCTGGAGCCAGTCCAGCACCGACTCGTGCACCGTGAGCATCGTGAAGTCGTGGTCGACGACACAGGACACGTCGCTCCACTCGCCGCGTTCCTCGAGCTCCCGGCGCAGCAGCGCGACCTTCTCCTGCGGCACCCGGGCGATCGACTGGGTGACCAGGGCGGGGTGCTCCCGCGCGAAGTAGTCCTCCATCGTGTCGGCGAGCCGCGCGGTCATCCGTACGGCGTCGGGGAAGTCGAGCACCCCCGAGAAGACCGCGGCGGCCCGGGCGCCGAAGCTCGGCCCCGCCACGTACGCGGGCGCCGCCCCCAGCCGGTCCGTGGCCCAGCGCGCCAGCGCGAGGCAGTTCACCACGAAGGAGATCTGCCCGTAGAGCGAGTAGTCGCCGTCGGCCCGCTGGTAGCGGTCGGCCAGTGAGAAGCCCAGCACGTCGTCGGCGAGCGCGTGCAGCTCCCGGGCGTACGGATTGACCAGCATGAACCGGGCCACCTCGGAGAAGGCCGTCGGCTGCATGCCGGGAAAGACGATCGCCGCCCCGGTCGGGGTGTCGCTGTCGGTGTGAGTGTCCATGCACGGAGGTTGGCCCGCCCCGCCCCGCGCCGAGCACCCCTGCCGCCCCCTGAGTTGCCGTCCGCACAAGGCCCGCTTAAGCGGCCGCGCGCAGGATCGCCGGTACACGCGGTCCGACAGTCCACGGGCCCGCAGACGCGAGGGGATGCCGCGGATGTCAGAGCCACGCTTCGCCACCTTCACCGAACTCCTCCGCGTGCGGACGGCCGAGCTCGCCGACGAGGACGTGCACGTCTTCCTGCGCGACACCGCCCGGGGAGCGCGGGCCGAACACCTCACGTACGGGGAGCTCGACCGGGAGGCGAGACGCATCGCGGCCGGCCTCCAGGAACACGGCGCGACCGGGCAGCCGGTGCTGCTGGTCTACTCCTCGACCGTCGAGTTCCTCAAGGCCTTCGCCGGCTGCCTCTACGCGGGCTGCGTCGCCGTCCCCGTACCGATGCCCGGCGAAGCGGGCCGCGACAAGCGGCTCAACCGCACCACCGCCGTCCTGAAGGACACCGGCGCCAAGGTGGTCCTCACCGAGACCGCCGCCGCGCCCGAGGTCGCGCTCTGGCTCGCCCGCAACTCCCGTCCGGACGCGCAGTGCGTGGTCACCGACGTCCCCGGCATCGGCGACGCCGACGCCTGGCAGCCCGTCACCGCACGCCCCGACGACCTCGTGTTCCTCCAGTACACCTCCGGCTCCGTCTGCGAACCGCGCGGCGTGACCGTCTCCCACCGCAACCTGCTGGCCAACCAGGCCGCCCTGCAGAAGGTGCTGCAGACCACCCGCGAGGACGTCTTCGGCAGCTGGCTGCCGTACTTCCACGACATGGGACTGGTGGCCCACCTGCTGCACCCCGTCTGGCTCGGCAGCCACAGCGTCCAGGTCACGCCGCTGTCCTTCGTCAAGCGCCCGCTGCGCTGGCTCCAGGCCATCGACGCGTACGGCGTCACCGTCGGCGGCGGACCCAACTTCTGCTACGACCTGTGCGTCCGGCGGATCAAGGACGAGCAGATCGCCGACCTGGACCTGTCCCGCTGGCGCCTGGCCCTCAACGGCGCCGAACCGGTGCGCCCCGAGAGCCTGGACGAGTTCGCCGCACGGTTCGCCCCGGCCGGATTCCGCCCCGAGGCCCTGCGCCCCTGCTACGGACTGGCCGAGGCCACCCTGGTCGTCTCCGGCGGCGTCCCCGGCACCCCCCACGTCCGCAAGGACTTCAACAGGACCGCCCTGGAACGCGACCGGGCGGTCGGCGCCGGGCCCGCCGCCGCCGGCACCGAGCCCGTCCGGACCCTGATCGGCTGCGGCGCCCCCGTCGACATCGAAGTGCGCATCGTCGACCCGCTGACCCACCACGAACTGCCCTCCGGAGCGGTCGGGGAGATCTGGCTGCGCGGCTACAGCGTCGCCCGCGGCTACTGGCAGCGGCCCACCGAGACCGTGCGCACCTTCCGCGCCAGCCTCAACGACGAGGAGAGCGGCTTCCTGCGCACCGGCGACCTGGGCATGCTCGAGGACGGCGAGCTGTTCGTCACCGGACGGCTGAAGGAAGTCATCATCATCAACGGCCGCAACGTCTACCCGCAGGACGTCGAATGGGCCGCGCGGACCGTCAGCCCCGCCCTGACCTTCGGCCTGGGCGCCGCCTTCTCGGTGGACGCCGGCCGCGAACACCTCGTCCTCGTCCAGGAGGTGCGCGGAGCGGCCGGTGAGGAACTGCGCACCGTCGCACAGAAGATCCAGGCCCTGATCGGCAAGGAGTTCGAGGTCCCCGCCGGCAACATCCTCCTGGTGCGCCCCGGCACCGTACGCCGCACCAGCAGCGGCAAGGTCCAGCGCACCCTGATGCGCAAGCTCTTCCTCGACGGCGTGCTGCGCGGCGACCACGAGGTGCTGACCCCCGACGTGTGGGCACTGGCACGGGCCGAGGACGTGCTGTTCGGCGAGGACCTGCTGCGGCCGGAAGGAGCCGACGGAGGAAGACGGTGGTAGCCGCCCTCCTCGGCGAGCGCACGGTGGCGCACCGGCGCGAGGAGGCCGTCCGGACCCGGGTCGCCGCCCTGGAGACGCTGCTCGGCGACCCCTCGGACCCGGCCAACCCGGTCGGCTACACCGCCCTGCTCGAAGCCGACCGGGCGGCGGTGCCCTTCGCCGCCGGCGAGGCGCTGCTCGACCGGTTCGGGATCACCGACGAGTACATCCCGCAGGCCCTGGGCGGGCGGCTCGACGGCATGGACACCCTGGTCAGGATCATGCGCCCGGTCTTCCGCCGGGACGTGGGCCTGGCCATGGGGCACGGCATGACCACCTTCATGGCCGCCTCCGACGTGTGGACCGCCGGGAACTCCCGGCAGCGGCACTGGCTGGCCGGGCTGCTGCGCGAGGGCGGCAAGGCGGCCATCGCCCAGCACGAGACCGCCCACAGCAACGACTACGTCCGCAGCCAGGTCACCGCCCGGCGCGGCACCGGCGGCTATCTGATCAGCGGCGGCAAACCGCTGGTCAACAACCTGGAGCGGGCCGGCGCGCTGGTCCTGTTCTGCCGCACCGACCCGGCACCCGGCAGCCGCAGCCACTCCGTGCTCCTGCTCGGACCGGAGCAGCTGGACGACGTACGTGCGGCGGTGACGGCCCGCCGCACACCGGTCGGGCTGCGCGGATGCCGGTTCGCGGGGGTGGAGTTCGACGACTGTCCGGTGCCCGCCACCGCCCTGCTCGGTCCCGAGGGCACCGGGATCGAGACCGCCCTGCGCTCCTTCCAGATCAGCCGGACGGTGATCTCCGCCTCGGCCGTGGCCGCCCTCGACACCAGCCTGCGCACCGCCGTCCGCTTCGATCGGGAGCACTCCGGCGGGGCGCGGGCCCGCGGCGTCGACGGGAGCCGCACGGGCGCCGCACTGACCAGCGCCTTCGTCAACCTGCTGCTCTACGACAGCCTCGCGGTGGTGGCCACCAGGGCCCTGCACCTGCTGCCCGCCGAGACCAGCGTCTACTCGGCGGCGCTGAAGTACCTGCTGCCCCGCGTGCTCACCGAGACCATGTACGACCTCTCCATCGTCCTCGGCTCCGGCTTCTACACCCGTGAGGGCACCCTCGGCATCTTCCAGAAGCACGTACGGGACGTACCGGTGCTCAGCCTCGGCCACGCCGGGACGGTCGCCTGCCAGGCCACGGTCATCCCGCAGATGCCGTGCCTGGCCCGCAGTTCGTGGTTCCTGGAGGACGAGGCGCCCTCGGGGCTGTTCCGGCTGGCCGGGGACCTGCCGCCGCTGCGCACCGACCGGCTCTCCCTCGCGTGCGGGCGGGACTCGCTCAGCGCGACGATGCTCGCCGTCAGCGCGGCCATCGACGGCAGCGGACCCGTCGAGCGCGCCCTGCGCACGCTCGCGGGGCAGCTCGTCGAGGAGTTCCGCGACGTACGCAGCCGGGTGCTCGGGCTGGAGGCGGCCGGTTGCGCGGCCACCGCGCAGCCCGCCCGGTTCGCGCTCATGGACCGGTACGCGCTGCTGCTTGCGGCCGCCGCCGTCCTGGGCCTGTGGGACCAGGGCCGCTACGGCCCCGACCCGTTCCTCGCCGACCCGTCCTGGGCGGCGGCCGCGCTGCACCACATCGCCCGCCGGCTCGGCACGCGCGTGGCCGATCTGCCGCCGGAGTGCGAGACCCGGATCCGGCACGAGGTCCAGCTCCGCTTCAGCACCCAGATCAGCTACGACCTCTACTCCACCCCCATCCCGGGCTGACCGGGACCTGGGCCGTACGCACCGAAGGAGCCCCACGATGACCGTTCCCACCGGTCGGCACCCCGCGACCACCCCGACCGCCGCGACCACCGTGGCCGAGGGTGCCGGCGCCGGGGCCGTACTGCCGCACGCGTGGCTGTCGGCACGGCTCTCCGTCTACCTGCGCCGGGCTCCCGAGTCCATCGACCCCACCGTGCCCCTCGCCGAGTACGGCATGGACTCGGTGGCGGCGCTGAGCCTGTGCGGGGACCTGGAGGAGGAGTTCGGGCTCGAGGTGGAGCCGACGCTGCTGTGGGACCACCCGACCGTGGAGAGCCTGCTGCGCCGCCTTTCGGCCGTCCTGGCCGCCGCCGCGCCCGCCGACTCGCCCGCCGGACCGGCCGCCACCGCCGCGGTGGACCAGCGCTGATGGGGGACATCGCCCTCGTCGGCATCGACTGCGCGTTCCCCGGGGCGGCGGGCACGGCGGCGTACTGGGACCTGCTGATGCGGGGCGGGTCCGGCACCGGCCCGGTCCCCGCCCAGCGCTGGGAGGCGCGCGACTTCCCCGCTGTCAGCGGCCGCGGTGGATTCCTCGACGACGTCGATGTCTTCGACAGCGACTTCTTCTCAATCACCCCGCACGAGGCCGCCGCGATGGACCCGCACCAGCGGCTGCTGCTGCCCTGTGCCTGGCGCGCCCTCGAGGACTCCGGCCGCGCCCCCGGTGCCCTCGCGGGCACGGAGACCGGGGTGTTCATCGGCATGATGGGTGGCGAGTGGGGCCGCCTCACCATGAGCGACCTCGCGCAGGTCACCCCGCTGCTCGGCGCCGGCAGCAGCGCCGGGATGGCGGCCAACCGGATCTCCTACCACTTCAACCTCACCGGCCCCAGCCTGGCCGTCGACACCGCCTGCTCCTCCTCGCTCGTCGCCGTCCACCTCGCCGCCACCTCCCTGCTGGCGGGGGAGTGCGACACCGCGCTGGCCGGCGGCGCCAACATCGTGCTCTCGCCGTCCATGGGCATGGTCTACGGACAGCTCGGCCTGGCCGCCCAGGACGGCCGCTGCAAGCCCTTCAGCGCCGACGCCGACGGCATCGGGCGCAGTGACGGCGTGGGCCTGGTCGTCTTGCGCCGGCTCGACGACGCCCTCGCCGACGGACAGCGGATCTACGCCGTCCTGCGCGGCAGCGCCGTCAACCAGGACGGCCGCAGCAACGGGGTCATCGCCCCCAACCGCTGGTCGCAGGAGCGGGTCCTGCACTCCGCCTACCGGCGCGCCGGCATCACCCCGGACCGCGTCGCGTTTCTGGAGGCGCACGGGACCGGCACCGTACTGGGCGACGCGATCGAGTGCGCGGCGCTCGGCGCGGTGCACGGCACCGCACGCGAGGCCCCCTGCGCGCTGGGCTCCGTCAAGGGCAACCTGGGCCACACCGAGGGCGCGGCGGGCATAGCCGGACTCATCAAGACCGCCTTGGCACTGCACCACCGCATCGTCCCCGCCAGCCTCTTCGCCGACCGCGAGAACCCGCGGCTGCGGCTCGGGGAACGGGGCCTGAGGCTGCTGAAGTCCCCGATGCGGCTGCCCCGCGGCGAGAGCCTCGCCGCCGTGAGCAGCTTCGGCATGGGCGGCACCAACGCCCATGCCGTCCTGGGCTCGGCGCCCCGGCGCCCCCGCCGGACCGGGCCCGCCGTCGCCGGCGCCCGTACGGGCGCGGCCCGTGGGGCCGTCGGCGTGTTCACCGTCAGCGGCGACACCCCCGAGGCGCTGCGCCGCAACCTGGCCGTGCAGGCGGAGGCGGTCGCCAGGCGGCCGCGCGGCGCAGCCGCCGCGCTGTGCTGGAGCAGCAACCGCGTCAAGACGGGCCTGCCGCACCGGTTCGCGGTCACCGTCCGCGACACCGACGAGCTCGTCTCACAACTGCGCCGGGCGGCGGACCGGGATCCCGCCGCGAGCGCCGGGCGCCCCTGGGGCAGGCCGGTCGTGGCCTTCCTCTTCACCGGCCAGGGCAGCGTGTTCCCGGGCATGACGGCGGGGCTGCACCGCGAGTCGGCGGCCTACCGCCGCCATCTCGCCGAGGCGGACGAGGCCCTGGCCGCACCCCTGGGCACCTCGGTGCGGGAGCTGGTCCTGGGCGGTGACGAGCGGGTGCACCGCCCCGAGTTCGCGCAGCCCGCCCTGTTCGCCGTCGGCTACGCCCTGGCCCGCACTCTCACGGCGCTCGGGATCGCCCCGGCCGCCGTCCTCGGCCACAGCCTGGGCGAGTACGCGGCAGCCGTGACCGCGGGCGCCCTCGACCTGGACGAGGCCGCCCGCCTGGTGGTGCGGCGCGGCGCTCTGACGGGCGAACTGCCCTCCGGCGGCGGCATGATCGCCGTGGCCACCGGCCCCGAGGAGGTCGCCGGACTCCTCGCGGGGGAGCCGGACACCGTCGTGGCCGCGCTGAACGGCCCCGCGGACACCGTGCTGTCCGGACCGCGGGCCGCCCTGGCCAGGATCGAAGAGGAGCTCGCCGGACGCGGCGTACGGGTCCGGCAGCTGCCCGCCTCCCACGCCTTCCACTCGCCCCTGACGGCCCCGGCCGCCGCGAAGCTGCGCACCGAGGCGGTCCGGTGTGCGCCGCCCGCGGTGCCGGTGGCCTCGACCCGCTACGGCCGGATGCTGCACCACGAACCCATGGACGCCGACTACTGGGCGGACCAGATCGAGGAGCCCGTGCTCATGGACCCCGCGCTGAGAGCGCTCGTCTCGGACATTGCCCCCACCCATCTCATCGAGATCGGCCCGCGCGCCCAGCTCCTGCAGCTCGCCGCCCGGGGCGGACGGGCGCCGGGAGCCGAGTTCCTGCACCCCGCGCCGGGCCCCGGGGCGACCGGCCGGGACCTCGCCGAGACCGTCGCCGCCCTGCACCGCTGCGGGCTCGACCCGCTGTGGGAGGAGCTGTACGCACCCGAGCACCGGGTCGTCGAGCCGATGAGCCCGTACGTCTTCTCCTGCGCGCAGCGGTACTGGGAGCGGCGGACGCCGCTTGCGCCGGCTCGGGCGACGACCCCGGCCGTGGCTCCGGCCGGAGAACGGCCGCCGGAGCGGCAGGAGCCCGGGGCCGGCCCGGCAGCCGGCCGCGGCACGGGTGACAGTGGTGCCCCGGCCGCCGGGCGCGACCCGGGTGACAGCGGCGACCCGGGTGGCAGCGGCGACCCGGGTGGCAGCGGCGACCCGGTGCTGCACGCCGTGGTCCGGGCGGTCACCGAGGTCGGGGGGTACCCCCCGGAGCGCGTGGTGCGCGAGGCGCGCTTCCACGAGGACCTCGGCTTCGACTCGGTGATGATCATGCAGCTGAAGAACCGGGTGGAGGCCCGGCTGCCGCACGTGGGCGAGGTGTCCGTCCAGCAGATGCTCCCCGCGCTGCGCTCGGTCGGCTCCCTCGCCGCGTTCCTCGGCGACCTGATCACGGCGAGGCCGGCATGACCGGCCGCACCGTCTACCTGGCGGCCGCCGGTACGGCGCTGCCCGGGGAGCCGGTGGACAACCCCGCGCTCGGCCGGCTGCTGGGGGTGAGCGAGGAGTGGATCGACCTCTTCGTCGGCACCAGGACCCGGCACTTCGGCTGGGACCCGGTGACCGGCGAGGTCCGCGGCTCCCTGGCCGACCTGTGCGCCGAGGCCGGCGCGCAGGCCCTGGACGCCTCCGGGCTCGACCCCGCCGACATGGAGTTCCTGGTCCTCGCCACCGCGACCCCCGACCTGCTGCTGCCGACCACCGCGAGCGAGGTCGCCGACCGGCTGGGCCTCGGCCACCTGCCGGTCTTCCAGCTCCAGTCGGGCTGCTCGGGAGCGGTCCAGGCCCTGGACCTCGGCCGCACCCTCGTCCTCGGCGGCCGCCGGGCCGGGCTGGTCCTCGGCGGTGACGTCACCCACCGCTTCCTGTCGCCCGGGAGGGACACCGCCCGGATGCCCACCGAGGAGCTGGTCAACCACGTCCTGTTCGGCGACGGAGCGGGAGCGGCCGTGCTCGCCGACGAGCCCGAGGGCGAGCGGGTCGCCGTACGGGCGGTGCTGAACTCGTGGACCGGACAGGGCCGCCCGCCCGGCCAGCTGCTCGACTGGTACGGCACCACCGACCGGCACTCCGGGCGCCGGATGCTCGCCGAGGACTACAAGGCGATCGAGGAGCACGTCCCGTCGATCACCGTGGAGATCCTGTGGGAGCTGCTCGGCGTACTCGGCTGGGACCTGGACGACATCGGCTACCTGCTGCCGCCCCAGCTCTCCGAACGGATGACCGGGCGCATCCTGGAGCGGCTGCCGGCCACCTCCGCACGGGAGGTCTCCTGCGTCGCCGAGACCGGCAACACGGGCAACGCCCTGCCCTTCCTGCAACTCGACCGGCTGCTGCCCGAGTTCACCACCGGAGAGCGCGCACTGGCCCTGTGCGTGGAGTCCAGCCGGTGGATCAGAGCCGGGTTCGCCCTGGAGAAGGTGTGAGGCGTCGATGACGACGGGACCGACCGGGACGACCGGCCCGACGGGGCTCGAGCGGCTGCGCGAACTGCGCGCCCTGGGACTGCTGGAGAAGGCGTACGACGAGGTGCCGGCGCTGCTCGCGGCGGACGCGGACGGGCGGCGGGGCGAGGGAGGCGCGGCGGCGGCCGGACGGCTGCTCGCCGGGCTCGACCCCGAGGCCGTCCTGGCCTGCCATCCGCGGACCCCCGTCGTGACGGTGGCCGTGACCGGCGAGTCCACGGTGGGCCACGTCGTCGACCCGCTGAGGGGAGAACTGGCCCGCCACGGGCTGCTGTTGCGCCACGTGGTCGGCGAGCACGGCACGTACCTGCGCGATCTGACCGACCCGGACAGTGAACTGCGCGCATGTGAACCCGACCTGACGTTGTGCCTGCTCGACGCGGAGACCGTGTTCGGCCGGGTTCCCGCGGTGTGGGGGCCGGCGGACGTGGCGGCGGCGGGGGAGGAGGTGCTGGGCCGGTGCGCCGCACTGGCCGCCGGGGCCGCCGGAGGCACCCTGGTGCTCAACACCGTCCCGCTGCCGCGCGCCTACAGCCACCGGCTCGTCGACCACCGCTCGCGGGCCCTCCTCGGCGCGGTGTGGAGGGAGTTCAACGCCCGGCTGCTGCGGCTCACCGAGTCGGCACCCCGCCTCGTCGTGGTCGACCTCGAACCGCTGATCGGCGAGGGCGGTCCGGTCACCGACTCCCGCCTGGCCCGCTACGCCAAGGTGCAGCTCGGTGCGGAACTCCTGGCCGCGTACGCCCGCGAGATCGGGCACCTGGCCCGGGCGGTGCGCGGCATGACCCGCAAGTGCCTGGTGCTCGACCTCGACGACACCCTGTGGGACGGGGTGCTGGGCGAGCGGGGACCCGACGGGATCGCGGCGGCCGGCACACTGCGCGGCGAGGCGTTCGGAGCCTTCCAGAAGTGCGTCAAACAGCTCGGCTCCCAGGGCGTGCTCCTCGCGGTGAGCAGCAAGAACGACGAGGACCTCGTCCTGCGGGCGCTGCGCGGCCATCCCGATCTCGTCCTGCGCGAGGAGGACTTCGTACGGATCAACGCCAACTGGGAGCCCAAGGACGGCAACCTCGCCGACATCGCGGACCGGCTGGACCTTGCCGCCGACGCCCTGGTCTTCGCCGACGACTCGCCGGCCGAGCGCGCCCGGGTGCGTTCCGGACTGCCCGGGGTGGCCGTCGTCGCGCTCGACGAGGAGCCCGCGCTGCACGTGGCCCGGCTGCTCGCGGACGGCTGGTTCGACACCCTGAGCCTGACCGACGAGGACCGGGCCAGGACCGGCGAGTACCACCGGCAGCGTGAACGCCGGATCCTGCACGGGCGGGCGGGCTCGCAGGAGGAGTTCCTGCGGGACCTCGCCGTGCGGGTCGATCTCGGCCCGCCCCGGCCCCACGAGTTCGCCCGCCTGTCCCAACTGACCCTGCGGACCAACCAGTTCAACCTCACCGGTGGCGGATACCAGGAGTCCGAGCTGGTCGCCCTGGCCGCCGAGCCCGACCGGCACCTGCTGCTGGCCGCCCGCACCTCGGACCGGTTCGGCGACAACGGCCTGGTCGGAGCGGTACTGGGCACCTTCACCGGCGGCACGCTGCACCTGGACGGCATGTGGCTCAGCTGCCGGGTGCTCGCCCGGGGCATCGAACAGGCCTGCCTCGCGGTGGTGCTGGGCCGGGCCCGCGCGCTCGGGCTGACCGCGGTGACGGCCCGGTTCGTGCCCACCGCCCGCAACCACCGGGTCCGCGGCCTCTATCCGTCCTGCGGCTTCACCCCGGTCCGGGGCGGCGCGGCCGGGGAGGCGCTGGACTTCCACCACGACCTGGCACGGATCCCGGACGCACCCGGTCATGTGCGCATCACCGAATCCCCGGGGGGAAGGCCGGCCGATGAGCCTCGATAGCCTCGACACGTTCCTGCGGGCGGTCCGCGACGACCTGGGCCTGGACCTCGAGGTCCCCGCGGGCGCGGACACCGCGCTGGTGGACCTCCCCGGGTGGGACTCGCTCAACCTGCTGCGCCTGGTGGCCCTCTTGGAGGAGTCCGGCCACCGGGTGCCGGTGCACCGCCTGCTGGAGGCGCGCAGCTTCCGTGACGTCCACACCCTCGTGAAGGAGTACGGATGACCGCCCCGGGCAGTTCCACGCTCGGCCCGCCCCTCGGCGAGCCCGTCGCCGTGGTTCCGGGAGGAGATTCGTGGGACAGGGTCAGGGAGGACCTCGCCACCCACGGGACGGCGCTGGTCTACGCCTGGTTGCGCGACCTGGAGCCCGCCTTGCCGACCGGCGACGGACTGCGCGGGCTGCTCGGCCGCGACTGGACGCGCTTCCTCGACCTCACGCACGCCGACGTCCGCGGCCGCTACATCGCCTCCCGCATGCTCCTGAAGTACGCGGCGGGCGCGGTGCTCGCCAGCGAACCCGCGGACCTGGAGCTGGCCTACGGCCCCACCGGCCGCCCGTACCTGCGCGGCTGCGACCAGATCGACATCAGTCTGAGCCACACCGAGGACCTGCTGCTCGTCGGACTGACCACCTGCGGGCTCATCGGGGTGGACGCGGAGCGCGCCGACCGCGAGATGTACGGCAGCGGCCTGGGCCGGCACATCTGCACGCCCTACGAACTGGTCCTGCTGTCGGGGATGCCGGAGGAGGAGCGCAACGGTGCCCTCGTACGGCTGTGGACCCTCAAGGAGGCCTACAGCAAGGCGATCGGGCAGGGCATGCAGTTCCGCTTCACCGAGTTCGGCTTCGGTCCGGACGGCAGGCCGGTACGGGTCCAGCGGCCGGACGGGACGGCGGGTACCGGGGACGAGTGGATCTTCCGGACGTTCCCGCTGGCGGACGGGTACGTCGTGAGCGCCGCGGTCTACGACGCGGGCTTCGGCCGGCTCCAGGACGCCCACGTGACCACGATGCTCGATCAGGACTGCGTGGACGCGATCACGGAGGCGCTGGGGGAGGGGCCCGCCGACCGGCGGCCGCAGGCCGAGGACGGATCAGGGGGGAGGGGGCTGGAGCGGCCCGCCGGAGAGTAACTCCTGGCGTGCGGCGTTGTAGCCCGCCTGGAAGCGGCTGGTGGCCTCGAGCTCCTCCGTGATCTCGGCGATGTGGCGGCGGCAGGTGCGCACCGACATGCCGAGCCGGCGGGCGACCATCTCGTCCTTGTAGCCCTTGGTCATCAGCCGGATGATCGACCACTTGAGCTCGTCGGAGGAGGCGGGGGTCCGTTGGGATTCCACGACGTACGGGGACGCGCCGTCCCACAGGTACTCGAAGACCGAGCACAGGAAGGCCACGAGCGTGGGCTCGCGGACGATCGCCGCTCCGGGAGAGGTCTCGTGCGCGGATCTCTCCGGCAGGAAGGCGACCTCGCGGTCGTAGATGATCAGCCGGTCGATCACCTCGTCGGCGGTCCGGATCTCCGCTCCCTGCAGGCTGACCTCGCGGACGTACGAGCGCGTGGGCAGGTCGTTGCGGGCGGTGTGCTGGTAGATGGTCCGGATGCGCACCCCGCGCGCCAGGGTGGACAGCGCCGACTCCCGTGCGTGCGCCAGGAGTTCGGGCGGGCGGGCGCCCCCGGGCTGGACGGTGAGCATCTCGCTCTTGCAGTTCTGGGTGAGGTGGTTGAGCATCGCCTGGATCCGGGTGACATCGGTGATGATGTCGAAGGCCTCCAGCCGGTTGCGCAGCCGGCGCCCCTCGAAGTACAGGGGCGTCAGGGACAGCAGTTTCGCCCGGACGTCGGTGACCGCCTGTTGCAGTTCCCGGATGTGCCGCTCCGCGGGGGCGACGAGGGACGCGGCCGCCACATCGGGTGTGACCGGGGTCAGTTCGGACGGCTGGCCCGGCATGGACTGCAGGAGGCGGACCCCGCACAGCACTTTCTCCACCCGGGAGATCTCCTCGGGTGTGAGGGACAGCTCTTCGGCGATCTTCTCGCGTACGAAGCGCCCGCACTCGACGGCAAGACCGTATGCCGCGGCGCTGATGTCGTCCAGCTCGGCGAACCCTGAATCCGAGCCCTCCCCTTGGAACATACCAGCCCCCACTGATCGATGTAATTGCTGCCACGTAACTTTACGCCAGCGTGCGGCTCTTGGCGCGAATGATCGATATCCAGCACTCTATTCGCATCACCGAGACACCAAAGCCGGAAAAATCGGGCGAAGGTGTAGGCGGAGGAAATCTCGATCTTCGACTGGGGGCGTCGTGAGGGCAATTTCCGGTAAATTCTCTTCGATTTACTTGACTGTACTGACGGGTATGGTCATGGGCGTTATGGGGGTGCCGTTCATGTCGGGTGCTCTGCCGGCCGCATCGGGTCAGTCCGCCGCGTCCGGCGGGGTGCACGTGTCCGTGCAGGTGTCACTCACCACGCCCGACGACGACCAGTGGGGATGAGCCGGACCAGGGCACTGCGCCGGTGACCCCGTTCAGCAAGCGCTCCCCGCCCGGCAGAGGGGGGGAGCGCTTCGCGCTGTCCGGGCCCCCGGCGGCGCCGGCCGCGCGGCAGGCACCGCTATGGCGCTCAGCAGCACGCCGTCGCCCGCCGACCAGCGGCCGCTGAACGTGGTGGGCCCGGCGGGCGAGAGCCGGGCGGGCTCGGGCAGCAGCCGCGCGCGGAACGTCTCCTGCTCCGCGTCGACGGTGACCAGGGCGTCCGTGAACTCGAGCTCCTGCCCGGTGAGCGGGAACCACGTCTTGTACACCGCCTCCTTCATGCTGAAGAGCAGCCGGTCCCACGCGATCTCCGGCACCGCCCGCGCCAGCTCCCGGGTCCGGCGCAGCTCCTGGGGCAGCGCGATCGACTCCAGCACCCCCTCGGGCAGCGGGGTGTTCGGCTCCGCGTCGATGCCCAGCGCGGCGAACTGCGAGGAGCGCGCGAGCGCCACGCCCCGGTAGCTCGCGCAGTGCGTCATGGACCCCACGACCGAAGGCCCCCACTGCGGGACGCCGCGCCGGCCCGGCACCACCGGGGCCGGCGGCACTCCCAGCGCCCCCATGGCCCGGCGGGCGCACCACCGTACGGTCCCGAACTCCTGTCGCCGCTTGGGGACGGCGTTGCGGATCAGGTACTCCTCCTCGGGGAAGAGGAAGACCTCCTCCGGATCGGCGGTGGACTCGGCGGTGGCGACATCCGATGGCAGGAGCTTCGTGAGCACGGCATTCCCTCGGGTCGAAGCGTCGGTCTGACAGCTCCCACGCTGCCGCCGCGGCCCCGCCCCGGCCAGGAACGGGGACGCCGCCGGCCACGACCGGCTGCCAGGACACCGGGTTTCCTCCCAGGGCGCTGCCATCCGCCGCCCCGCGGACCGGCCGGCTGCCGGGAGGCTGGCACCTCCCGCGACGCTCTTGCCATCCCCTTGCCATGCCCCGGCGTCCCGCCCCCGCGTCCGGCGGCGACTGAGGGGACGAACAGGGGTGTCCACCGCAAGATCTTCCGATCATCCTCACCTAATGCCGCACGGAAACCTCATGGGCATCAGCGACCTCCACCTCGCATTCCCGGAGAACCGCCGGATCGTCGAGCAGCTGTATCCGGACAGCCCCGACGACTGGCTCGTCGTGGCCGGCGACGTGGGCGAGTCACCCGACGATCTGCGCTGGGTGCTCGGCCTGCTCACCCGGCGCTACGCGACCGTGGTCTGGGCGCCCGGAAACCATGATCTTTGGACCCTGCGCGACGATCCCGTGCCTTTGCGCGGAGAGGCGCGCTACCGGCACCTCGTGGAGATCTGCCGCTCCTTGGGCGTGCACACTCCCGAAGACCCCTATCCGGTCTGGTCGGGCCCGGCCGGCCCGCTCGTCGTGGCCCCCCTCTTCCTCCTGTACGACTACAGCTTCCGCACGCCCCGTACGGACACTCGGGAGCAGGCGCTGGAACGGGCGTACGAGGCGGGCGTGGTGTGCACGGACGAATTCATGCTGCACCCCGACCCGCACCCGTCCCGCGAGGCCTGGTGCCGGGCCCGCGTCGCCGCCACCGAACAGCGCCTGGCCGCCTGCGACCCCGACCTGCGCACGGTGCTCGTCACCCACTTCCCGCTGGTGGAGGCCCCCACCCGCATCCTGCGGCACCCCGAGTTCGCCCAGTGGTGCGGCACCGCGCTCACCGCCGACTGGCACACCCGGTTCCGCGCCGCGGCCGTGGTCTACGGCCACCTGCACATCCCGCGGACCACCTGGTACGACGGCGTGCGCTTCGAGGAGGTGTCCGTGGGCTACCCGCGCGAGTGGCGCAGCCGGGGCCACCGGCGCGACGTCCCGCGCCTGATCTTTCCCGGCGCCCGCCGCGGGGATTGATGCCTGGCAACTTCCGGACACCGTGGGGCGGGCATTTCGAGCCTATACTGATCTTGTATTCCGGCTCAAGCGGTGCTCGATCATCTCTCTTTCCGATTCGCATTCCCATCCGGAAGCCTCGGAAAAAGGGGACACAGGGGGATCCTATGGTGTTGTTCCGGCGTGCCGAGGAATTGTCTCTGTCACATGCCCTGCTCGACGGCTGCACAGAAGGAAATGCCGGACTGCTATTAATCGAAGGCGCCGTCGGGTGTGGAAAGAGTGAATTCCTCGAAACCGTGGCCGCCCGTGCCGAGGACCGGGGCGCCACCGTCCTGCGGGCCATGGGCACCGCGGCCGAACGGGGCCATCCGCTGGGCATCCTGCGCCAGTTGGCGGCCGACGCCCCGCCCGGCACCCTGCCGGCCCCGCCGTCGCCGCCCGCCGAGGCCGGACGGGTCGGGGCCATGCAGGTGTTCGCCGCCGCCGTCCGTGAACTGGGCGCCGCCGCACCCGTGGTGATCTGCGTCGACGACCTGCACCACGTCGACGAGCTGTCCAGCCGCTACCTGCTGCACCTCGCACGCGGAAGCCGGCACGCCAAGGTCCTGCTGGCATTCACCGAGTCCGTGCACGAACGCGCCGAGGACCCGCTGCTGCGCACCGAACTGCTGCGGCTGCCCCACTTCGTACGGCTGCGCCTCGAACCCTTCGCCCCCGAGGCCGTCCGCGCCATGCTGCCGGACCGCACCGAGGCGGAGACCGACCGGCTGTACCGGGCCAGCGGCGGCAACCCGCTGCTCCTGCGGTCCCTGCTGCAGGACCCCCGGCAGCGGCCCGGCGAGGCCTACACCCAGGCGGTGCTCTCCTGCCTGCACCGCTGCGGGGCCGCCGCCCCCCACCTGGCCGAGGCCCTCGCCGTACTCGACGGCCTGGCGAGCGCCGCGCACCTCGCGCGGCTCACCGGCGCCGCCGAGGCCGCCGCCGTCCGGGCCCTCGCCGCCCTCGACGCCGCCGGCCTGCTCGCCCCCGGGGGCGGGAACGGATTCAGGCACCCGGCCGCGCGGGCCGCCGTACTCGACCGGATGGACCCGGCGGCCCGGACCGCCCTGCACCGGGAGGCCGCCCTGCTGGCCCGCGCCGCGGGCGCGCCCGACACGGCGGTCGCCGCCCAGCTCCTCGCCGCACGGCACACCGGCGAGGAATGGGCCCTGCCGGTCCTGTGCTCCGCGGCGGACCAGTACGTCGCCGACGGCGCACTCGCCGAGGCCGCGGCCGCCTTGCAACTGGCCCGCGAGGCCTGCCCGGACGACGCGCTGCGCGCCGAACTGGCGGTCCGGCTCTGCGCCGTGGCCGGACGCACCGACCCGGCGACCGCCGAACGCCACCTCCTCGAACCGCTGGCCGCCCTGGCCGCGGGCAGGCTCGCCCCGCACGCGATGGGACCCCTGGCCCGCGTCCTGGCCGCCCAGGGCCGGATCGACGAGTCCGCCGACGTACTGGAACGGCTGGCGGCCTGCGGCGGGCGGCATCCGGGCGCGGAGCGCCGGCACGGGGACATCCCCGGGGACGATCCGCTCGACGGGCTCTCCGCGTTCCCCCAGTGGGCGGCCTCCACCCGCCGCGGCACACCGGCGGACGCCGGACCGCCCCCGGCCGGCCGCACGGCCAGGACCCCGGTCCACCCGGCGGCCCTGTGGGCGCTCCCGATGGAGGCCGAGGAGGGTGCGGCCGCGCAGGCCGCCGAACTGTTCCTCCGCGGCGCGACCCTGGCCGAGGGCACCGTGGAGCCGGTGGTGCAGGCCCTGCGCACCCTGCTCTACCTCGACGGCGCGGCCAGGGCGCTGCCCTGGTGCGAGTCCTTCGTCCGACAGGCCGCGGAGCGCGGGGCCACCGGCTGGCAGGCCGTGTTCGGCGGACTGCTCGCCGAGGCGCGGATGAGGCTGGGCGACCTCACGGGAGCCGCCGGGACCGCGGAGGACGTCCTGCGGGCCCTGCCCGCGCACGGCGGCAGCGTCCTGCTCGGCGGGATCGCCGGCACCCTGGTGCGCGCCCGCACGGCCATGGGGCGGCCCGAGGCGGCCGCGGCCGTCCTGAGCCGCCCCGCCCCCGCCGCACTGACCGGCAGCATCCACGGTCTCGGGTACCTCCGGGCGCGCGGCCACTACGCACTGGCGACGAGCCGCTTCCACGCGGCCTTGGGCGACTTCCTGGACATCGGCCGGCACATGCGGCGCTGGGGCCTGGACCGGCCGCGGCTGCTGCCCTGGCGCACCGACGCGGCGGAGGCCCTGCTCAAGCTCGGAGAGGCCCGCCAGGCCGAACGGTTCCTCGCGGACCAGCTCACCACCCGGGACGCCGCCGACCCCTGGGTGCGCGGCATGACGCTGCGGCTGAGGGCGTCCCTGCGCGAGCCCAAGGAGCGGCAGGCGATGCTCGCCAAGGCCGTGGACGACCTGCACCGCTCCGGCGACCAGTACGAACTGGCGCGCGCCATGGGTGACTTCGGCCACGTACTGCGCGAGATCGGCGAACCGGCCCGCGCCGCCATGGTCAACCGCCGGGCCTGGCACGTGGCCAGGGAATGCGGGGCCGAGGCCCTGTGCGTCAAGATCCTGCCCGGACACACCGGTGATACCGCCGAGGCCGCGGCGCCCGCGCAGACGCCGCACGCCGATCTCGTCGCCAGCCTCAGCGAGTCGGAGAAGCGGGTGGCCCTGCTCGCGGTGCACGGACACACCAACCGCGAGATCGCCCAGAAGCTCTACATCACGGTGAGCACGGTGGAACAGCACCTGACCCGCGTCTACCGCAAGCTGGAGATCCCCGGCCGGCAGGCGCTCCCGGTCGACTTCCACCTGGGGGTAGCCGAGTTCGTGTGAGGCGGCGGCCGGCCCCGGGGCGGGAGCGCCGCGTCATGGCAAGGTCATGGCAAGGCGCCGGCCGGCCCCGCCCTCCCCTGGCAGACAACTGGCACCCCCCGCTCCCGGCGCGCGAGGATTCCCTCCCCGACCGTTCTCCCCGTGCTCCCCCGCGCGACACCTCGGGGAAGGTCTGGTCATGATCCGCAGCCCACCAGGGAGGGCACCATGACCACACCGACGCACGACCGGCCGTGGCGGACGGCCACGCCCGTACAGCTGCGCGACGCCCTGCTCGACCGGGTCGAGGAGCGCCTCGCCCGGCTGCTCGCCGAGGAGCACCGCAGCCGGCGTACCTCCGACCCGCGCAGTGCCGTCCTGGTCGCAGGCGTCGCCGACCTCGTCCAGGCCGGGGCCGAGCGCGCCCACCCGGTCATCTGCCTCACCGGATACCTCGCCGCGGGTGGCGACCCGGACGCGGAGCACCCCGTGGCCGCGGCCGCCGCCCTCGAACTCCTCGACACCTGCCTGATGATCCGCGAGGACGTACGGGACAACGCGCCGCTGCGCCGCGGCATCCCCACCCTGCACATCAGCCACGCCGCCGAACACGAACGCAACGGCTGGCGGGGCGAATCCCGCCGGTTCGGGGAGGGCACCGCCGTGCTCGCGGGCGATCTCGCGCTCGCCTACGGGGACCGGCTCGCCGTCCGGCTCCCCGACGCGGCCCGGGAGCTGTGGGACGACCTGCGCACCGAGCGGGCCATCGGAGCGCACGCCGAGGCCGCCGCCGCGACCGAGTACCTCGACGACGCCTGGCCCGCCCAGTGCCTCGACGGCTGCGGCACCGGCTGCGGCGCGGGCTGGTACGGGCTGCGCCACGCGCTGCTGATCGGCGCCGCGCTGGCCGGGCGCGAGGACCTGCACGAGACGTACGAGGAGTACGCGCGGGCCCTGCACGCGGCCTGGCGGATCCGCGGATTCCTGCGCGGAGGCCCGGGCTTCGACGGCGACGCCCAGTTCCTGCGCGACGTGTTCTTCGACGCCCGGGCGCGGGACGGCGCCGAGGAGACCATCGCCGGACTCCTGGCCCGCGCGGACGAGGCCGTTTCCGCGGCCCGCATCGACCCCGCTTGGCGCACCGAACTCGGCGTCTTCGCCCGGCGGGTGGCGGGCTGCGAGTGACGGCCGGGATCAGTCGGGGGCGGGCCGGGGCCCGCCCGGCCGCAGCCGCGCCAGCCAGCTGCGCAGCGCGCCCCGGCGGATCCGGCCCCGTTCGTCGCGCGGCAGGGCGCCGACGATCTCCAGCCGCGTGGGCAGGAAGGCCTCGGCCACACCCGCCGCGGTGAGGTGCTCCCGCAGTTCGGCCGGGCCCGGCGGACGGTCCTGGGCGGTGGGGACCACCACGGCGCAGGGCAGCTCCCCGTGCTCGGGATCGGTGTAGGCGACGACCGCGGCCTCGCGCACCCGGGGATGGCCCAGCAGCCGCTCCTCCACCTCGGCCACCGGCACCATGAAGAGGGCTCCGGTGCGCGTCCCCGCCCGGGCGAGGACCCGGATCGCGCCGTGCGGTCCGGTCCGCGCCACGTCGCCCGTCCCGAGCCAGCCGCCCGGCCGCTCCCAGGTGGGCACCGGTGCCGGGGCCCCGTGCTCCCAGGTGGCCAGGCACACCGACGGGCCGCGCACCGCGAGCCCCCCGGTCCCGTCCGCGGCGGACACCTCGAGCCCGGGCAGCGGATGCAGTGCGGCACCGCTCTCCGGGGTGTTCCCGGACAGGGCGCCCATGCCCAGCTCCGGCGCCCCCCATACGGAGAGCACCGGGACGCCGAACGCCTCGCGCAGTTCCGCGGCGAGCGGTTGCGGGGTGCTGGTGCGCCCGCCGGACAGCACCAGCCGCAACCGGTCCAGCTCCCGGGGACGGCGCTGCTGGGCGGTGAGCAGCTCGGAGAAGTAGGCGGGCTCCGCGTAGACCTGGTCCACCCGGGCCGCGGCCATCAGGTCCAGGCACCGGCCCGGGTCCCACACGTCCTGGCAGACCCCCGTCCCGCCGACCGCCAGCGGCCAGCACACGGTGTAGATCAGGGAGGCGAGCGAGGTGAGCGGCAGGGTGCTGAGGAACACCTCGCCGGGCCGCCGCCCCGGGCCGTCGTCCCCGGGCTGGGCGGAGACGTTGGCGTACAGGGTGTTGGGGGAGTGCAGCACCGAGGTGAAGGAGTCCCGCAGGCCCATCACGCTGATCAGCAGCGACGGCCGGTCGGCCCGCCCGGCGTACGGCCGGCTGCGCCGGCCCGCCCCGGTGCGTTCGTGCGCGGTGCGCCCGAAGTACGCCGCGAAATCGATCTCCCCGGTGGCCGCCGCGCCAGGGGCCTGCGCCGCGCTGCCCAGGACGACCCGGTGGCGCAGCCACGGCAGTCCGGGGGCGAGGTCCGCGAGGGCCTCGGCGTGCGCGTAGCCCTCCCACACGTCGGGCACGACGCAGACCCGGGCCCGGGTGTTCTCCAGGATCCGGTGCAGCCCGTGGGCCCGTACGGTCGGCAGCACCGGCACGGCCACCGCCCCCGCCCGCAGACAGGCCAGGGTCAGCGCCGCGGTCTCCCACCAGCTCGGCAGCTGGTAGGCGACCGGGTCCCCGGGCGCGACCCCGAGCGAGGACAGGGCGGCCGCGAACCGGTCGACGTACAGGGAGAGCTGGGCGTAGGTGACCACGACCCGGCGCCGGCCGGCGGGGCGGTGCGCCCGCTCGGCGACGATCGCCGGGCGCTCGGGCGCGGCGGCGGCCGTACGGTACAGGTCGTCGAGGAAGGTCTGCGGCCGCCACCATCCGGCGGCCCGGTAGCGGTCCGCGGTCCCGGCGGGCGGGGTCAGCCCGGCGGAGAGGTCCGGGCGCCTGCCGTGCCCCGCGCCCCGGGCCGCGCCGGACACCGTGCCGTGCCCCGCGCCCCGGGCCGCGCCGGGCACCGTGCCGTGCCCCGCGCCGTCCGAGGGGGAGTCCGTCAGGCCCATCGGCCCACCGCCCCGGCGACCTGCACCCGGGAGGTGCACCCCAGGCGGCGCATCACCTGGCGGACGTGGTTGACCACCGTCCACTCGGAAATGTCCAGCCGCGCGGCAATGTGACGGTTCGTCAGGCCCTCGGAGACGAGCAGGGCCACCTGGACCTGCCGGGGCGTGAGGGACTGCGCCTCGGCGACCGCCCCCGCCGAAGGGCGGTGCGAGGCCGTCGGCGCGGCGAGGGCCTCCGCCACCGCCGCCCGCGCGCCCATCCGCACGCCCTCCGCCCACGCCGTGGCGAAGTCGGACCAGTCCAGCCGCGCGCTCAGCTCCGTACGCGCCCGTTCGGCCTCGGAACGCCACGCGTCCGGCACCTCGGCGCCCGCCACGGCCCGCAAGGTGTCGGCCGCCGCCAGCAGGCGCACCGTACGCGGCCGCTGGGCCGGTGCCGTGCGCAGCAGCAACAAGGCGAACTCCTCCAGCAGGCCGGGAAGTTCGCTGCGCTCGTCGAGGGCCCCGTACAGCCGCAGCGCCTCCCGCAGCGCCCCGTCGGCCCGGTCCGGCTCCTCGCCCTCCAGGGCCAGCGCGGCCGCCAGCCGCAGAGCGCCCGCCAGACCCCGCCCGTCCCGGATCCGCCGGAACGCCTCCTCGGCCCGGTCCAGCAGCTCCAGCGCCTTGCGCCGGTCGCCCTCGGCCCGCATGACGGCCGCGAGCGCGGCCGACGCCGCGGCCGCGCCCCCGGTGACGCCCATGGACGCCAGCGCGCTCAGCGCGGCCACCAGCACGGCCCGTGCCCCCGGAGCGTCACCGGCCTTCAGCAGGGCCGTCCCGAGGTGCACGGAGGCGAGTGCGTTCTGCCGCCGGTCGCCCACCGTCTTGCCCAGGGCGAGGGCGCGCCGGTGGCGGCGCACGGCCTCCTGCGGGTCGCCCAGCGCGAGCGCGAACAGCCCGGACATGTCGGCCAGCCGGGCCCGCACCGCCTCCGGCAGCGCGGTCCCCGCCGGCTCGGCGGCGCCGTCGCACCACTCCAGCCCCTCCCGCAGCCGCCCCTGCGCCAGCCAGGGCAGCCGGCAGCCGAGCACCAGGGCGGCGACCGCCTCGTCGTCGCCCCGCTCGCGCAGCCGCCCCAGGGCGGCCGTCACGTTCGCCCCCTCCGCGGCCAACTCGCGCAGCAACCGCTCCTGTTCGGTGCCGCTCAGCCCCGCCTGTGCACCGGCCACCAGCAGCCGGTAGCGGTCCGCGTGCGCGTCCAGCACCGCCCCCTCGCGTCCCGAGTCCGCCAACTCGGCGCGGCACGAGGACCGTACGGGCTCGGTCACGGCCAGCCGCGGCTCCCCCCGCTCCTCGTCCACCACGGCCAGCAGTCCCCGGTCCAGCAGCGTCTCGACGTCCGCCTCCGCCGACACCCCCGCCGCCGACAGGCCGAACCCGGGCTCGTACACCGAGAGCCGCTCCAGCAGCGCGCGGGCCGGTCCCTCCAGGCCGCGGCAGCTCCATTCGGCGAGCGCGGAGAGGGAGCGGTGCCGCTCGGGAGCGTGCGCCGGTCCGCCCGCCAGGACGGTCGTCCGGCCGCGCAGCCGGGCGGCCAGCGACTGGGGGGACAGCAGCCGCAGCCTGCGCGCGGCGAGTTCGACGGCCAGCGGCAGGCCGTCGAGCCGCGTGCAGATCTCGGCGACGGCGGCCGCATTCTCCAGGGTCAGTGCGAAGGCCGGGTCGGCGTCCCGGGCCCGGCGCACGAACAGCGCCACCGACGCCGCCTCCAGCACCCCGTCCGGGTCGTCGCCGCCCCCGTACCCCGGAACCGGCAGCGGGGCCAGGGGCAGCAACCGCTCCCCGTACACCCCGAGCGGCTCCACGGAGGTCGCCAGCACCACCACACCGGGATCACCGGCCAGCGCCGCCACCGCATCGGCGGCGGCCGGGCGCGCCGCGTGGTCGCAGCCGTCGAGCAGCAGCAGGACCCGGCCCGACTCCCCGGGCCCGGCCTGCGGGAGCAGCGGCCCGCGTCCGGCGGCGCACCACTGCGCCGCGTCCACCACCGCCACCCGTCCGAACCCGGCACCGGACTCGCCGGACGCACGGGACTCGCCGGACGCATCACCGGACGCACCGCCGACCGTACCGCCGAGCTCACCGGCGACCTCACGGAGGGCCTGCGCGGCGAGCCGGCTCTTGCCCACCCCGGCCCGCCCCGTCACCGTCAGCACCCGGACCGAGGGATCGCGCAGCCGCGCCAGCAGCGCGGCGGATTCCCTTTCCCGCCCGACGAGTTCCGTCACAGGGCCCAGCGCAACCGACATGGCTCTCCGTACGTCGCAGTGAAGTCGCAAAGGCACCGCACGGCCGGGGTCCGGCCCAGCGGGCGGCCGGCCGGTCACGTGCGGACACCGGCCGGCCGGATGCGCCAGAGCCCCGGACGGATCTCCACGGCCCGCCGCCCGGCCCCCTCGCCCCCGGCCCCGCCGTCGCCGGCGTCCGGCGCAGACAGCGCGCGCAGCGAGCGCCGCGCGTACACCTCGAGCCGGTGGTCGCGCAGGCTGCCGGCCAGCTCCAGGCACTCGCCGAACCAGGTCCGGGCCGCCGCCCGCCCCTCCGGCCCGTCCTGCGCGAGGGCGAGCAACGCCCGCGCGCGGCTCGCCTCGTAGCGGCCGCGGGCCCGGCCCGGCGCCGACAGGGCCGCGAGGGCGGGTTCCAGCAGAGCGGCGGCCTGCGCCGCCTCGCCGGCGTCCAGCCGCAGCTCGGCCAGACCCACCAGGGCGCGGCCCGCCTCCTCCTCGTCACCGGCCTCCCGGGCGTGCGCCAGCGCATGCGCGAACAGCTCCCCGGCCCGCTCCAGCCGCCGGTACTGCCAGGCCAGCTCACCGAGCGCGCGCTCCATGCGGGCCTGCGCCGACCGGTCCGCGCACCGTACGGCGGCGTCCAGGGCCACGGCGTAGGCGGCCTCGGCGTCCTCCTCCACCCACCCGCCCGTGGCATCCGTCAGCCGTACCGCCAGCGCCCACAGCCCGGCCTCGTACGCCGTCCGCGCCAGCCGTACGAACCCCCGCGCGTCGGCGTCCGGCAGCGGGCCCGGCCGGGCCGCGGCGGCCGCCGCGTACGCCCGGCACACCCGCTCCGCCGCCGCCCGCCGCACCTCGGGCGGCTCCTCCACGGCCAGCCGCTCCACCGCCAGCAGCCGCAGCAGCTCCGGGAGGTGGCAGCCGTCCCGGTCCACGGCCACCAGCCGCTCGTCGGCGAGCGCGTCCAGGGCGGCGACGGCCCGCGGCTCGGCCAGGTCCAGCGCGGCGGCCGCCTGCCGGGTGCCGAACCGCCCGGGCGGCAGCAGCGCCAGCAGGCGGAACGCCCGCCGCTGGGGGTCGGGGGCCGCCGCGTACGCCTCCAGCAGGCGGGCCCGTACGTCGGTGTCGCCGGTCCGCAGCGCGTCGAGCCGCCCGCCCTCGTCGCGCAACCGGTCCGCCAGCGTGCCGGGGGTCCAGTGCGGCCGGGCCGCGAGCTGGGCGGCCGCGGCCCGCACGGCGAGCGGCAGCCATCCGCACAGCTCGGCTATCTCGGCGACGGCGGCCGCCCCGGGCCCCGGTGCGGGCACGGCGCGGGGCACACCGGCAGGGGCCCCCGCGCGGCCGGTGAACAGCCCGACGAGCCGCCGCGACTCCTCGGGACGCCACGGTCCGAGGACCACCGACCGCAGCCGCGGCAGGCCGGCCGGCACCCGGCCCGCGGTGAGCAGCAGCGCGCAGCCCGGGGCGAGCGGCAGCAGGGGCCGCACCTGCGTCTCGGAGGTGACGTGGTCGAGGACCAGCAGCATCCGGCGGCCCGCCAGGGGAGTGCGCGCCAGCCGGCCGAGGACCTCCGCCCCGGTCGGCGGCGGGCCCGCCGTGTCGCGCAGGTCCAGGAAGACCTGCCCGTCGGGGAAGGCGTCCGCCGCGCGGTGCGCCGCCTCCACGGCGAGCGCCGTCTTGCCGGTGCCGGGCAGGCCCGTCACGGCGACGCAGCCGCCCGCCCGCGTCGTGCGCAGCAGCTGTACCAGATCGGCCAGTTCGGCCGTGCGTCCGGTGAAGGCCGGGTCGGCGGGAGGCAGCGCGCCGAGCGCCGGGGACCAGCCGCCCGTACCGTCGGCGGCGGCCCCGGCAGCGGACCCGGCCCCGGCCCCGGACCGGACAGCGGACCCGGACCCGGACCCGAACCGGACAGCGGACCCGGACGGAACAGCGGGCCAGGACTGAAGGGCGGCCCCGGACCCGGCCGTGGCCCCGGACCCAGCGGACCCGGACCCGGACCCGGCCGTGGACCCGGAGCCCATCGGTCCGGCCGCCGACAGCGCCGGATCCCCCTCCAGGATGCGCCGCTGGAGCTGCCGCGAGGCCGGCCCCGGCTCTATCCCGAGCTCCTCCACCAGGGTCCGCCGCAGCGTCGTGAACACCCGCAGCGCCTCCGCCTGCCGCCCGCACCGGTACAGGGCCACCATCAGATGTGCGTGGAACTCCTCGTGCATCGGGTGCTCGGCCACCAGCTCCTGGAGCTCGGCGACCAGTTCGCGGTGCAGTCCGAGGTGCAGCTCGGCGCGGATGCGCTCGTCGAGCACGGTGGTGCGCGCCTCGCCCAGCCGGACGGCCGCGCTGTCCAGCACCGGCCCGTGCGGGGTGTCCGAGAGCACCGGCCCGCGCCACAGCGCGAGCGCCCGCCGCTGGAACTGCGCCGCGGCGGCGAAGTCGCCGGCCCGCAGGGCCTGGTGGCCGCGGCGGGAGAGGTCCTCGAAGGCCATCGTGTCGAGGGCGTCCGGGCCGACCCGCAGCAGATAGCCGGGACGGCGGGTGACCAGCGACTCCCGGCCGCGCTCCGGATCGGCCCGGCGCAGCGCCTTGCGCAGGTGGGAAACGTAGACCTGGAGCGTCGTCGTCGCGGTGCGCGGGGGCGCCTGCGGCCAGAGCTCGTCGATGAGGCTCTGCGCGGACACGACCTCGTTGGCCCGGACCAGGAGGGTCCCGAGGACGACCCGCAGTTTGGCGGCCTGCGGCGCGTACGAGCCCCCGGGGCCGCCGTCCGCACCGGTCTGCGCACCGGTCTGCGCACCACGGTCCGCCCCGCCGTCCGCCCCGCCGTCCGCACCGCCGTCCGCACCGGGGCCCATGCCGCCCGTGACCTCCAGCGGGCCCAGAATCGCGAAACGCATCGTCCTCAGTGGTCCTGGACGACGCAGGTGCGGGCCTCGGCCACGGCGCGGCGGCGCTGCGTCAGGGTGAGCGTGACGGGGACCCGCGGCCGCCCCTCGCCGTCACCCCCCAGCGGACCGGCCACCGCCACGCAGCGCAGGGGCAGATCGAGTTCGGCCTGGCCGCGGAAGTGCACCTGGCAGGCGCCGAGCGCACTGCGCAGGGGGTCGAGTCCGTGCGTGCGGCCCGCCGCGAGCAGGGAGGTCTGGCGCAGCGCCTCCAGCAGGTGCAGGCCGGAGACCTGCCCGTCCTCACCGAGGAACACGGGGCTGATGTGGCGGGTGAGCAGCCAGGTGCTGATCCGGCCGCGTGCGGCGTCCGTCGGTTCGCTGATCACCGTGTTCTCGGGGGCGTAGCGGCCCGTCTCGGCGCAGTCGGCGGGCCGCAGCGGCCCGTCGGGCGCGTCATCGAGCTCGGGCGCGGCCCGGAGCGCCTGCCGGGAGTGCTCCAGGTGGCGGCGGTAGAGCTTCGGCATGAGGAAGACCAGACCGGCGGCCCCCGTCGCGCACGGGCGGCCGTCGATCACCACCTCGAGGTGGAAGTCCAGTCCGCGCGGCACCTCGGCGACCACGTTCGCCGGCCGGGCCCTGAGGTGGGTCTCCATCGGGACGGGTCCGGCCGCAGGTCCGTCCGTACGCCAGGCGGAGAGATCGGTGACGTCGAGGGTGAACCGGTAGAACAGCCCCGGGCGGTCCTCCGGCACGCCGAAGTAGCGGTGGCCGACGAACGCGCCGATGTCCCGCACGGTCTCGGTCGCGGTCTGGAGGTCGTGGAAGCGGCCCGGACCGTCGTTGAAGAGCGGATGGGCGACCGGGGTCGCGCCGACGAGCGTGAAGTTCTCCTCGCCCAGGCTCGGGACGTCGAGGCCGTAGTGGGCCCGCGAGGGCGGACGGTGGATCAGGTGCTGGGCGGCCGTCGCGGGTCCGTGGATGGCGGGGGGCGAGGCCGTGCCGTTGTCGACTGTCATGTCCCTCTCCTTCTCTCGCGTCATGGTGGAGCTGCGCTGGAGACGCCATCCAGCCACCGCCGTTGGCAGGAATGTGCATGGCAGGAACTCGTCCGCCGCCCGCAGCCCCTGATCCGCGTACGTGAGCTTTAGTCACGTCCAAGGGGGAGGGCGGAGCCTTCCGTACGAGAGCCCCGCCCCCCTGGGACCTCCCCCCTCCCCCCGGGCGGGGCCCTCTCCGCGGCACCCGCCGACCTCCGCCGCACCGTCTGCGCCCCCTCCCGGAAGGAAGCCCCCGATGGCCACCACAGGGTCCGGGCACGCCCGGGTCGCGCCTGCGGACACCGTCCCGCAGGACCCCGCCCTGCCGGCCCGGCTCCGGTTCGGCTACGCCTCCGGGGCGCTCGTCACGGGGACGTTCACCACCCTCCCCGGGCTGCTGCTGCTCCCGTACCTCACGGACACCCTGGGCGTGGGCGCCGCGCTGGCCGGAGCGATCGTGTTCGTGCCCAAGGCCTGGGACGCCTTCTTGAACCCGCTGGTCGGCCGGGCCAGCGACCGCACCCGCACCCGCTGGGGCCCGCGCCGCCCCTACGTCCTGTGCGGCGGGCTCGCGATGGCCCTGGCCTTCGCGCTGACCTTCGCGGGGCTGCTCCCGGGCACCGCCGGAGCCTGGCTCACCGCGGCCGGATACCTGCTGACCGCGACCGCGTTCGCCTTCTTCCTCGTGCCGTACGTCGCCATGCCCGCCGAGCTCACCGACCGGCACCAGGACCGGATGCGCCTGGTCGGCGGACGGGTCGCCGTCATCGGCGTGGCGGCGCTGGTCACCGGCGCCGCCGGGCCCGCCCTCGTCGACGCCGGGGGCGGCGGCCTCGCCGGACACCGGTGGATGGGGGTCTTCGGCGCGGCGGTCATCGCCCTGGGCGCGCTGTGGGTCTTCGCGGGCACCTCCGGCGCCCGCCGGGAAGTCCACGCCGCGGAGCCCGAGCCGAGCCTGCTCCGCCAGTTCGCCGCCGCGCGCGGCAATCCTGCCTTCGCGGCGCTGCTGCGGTGCGTCGTCGTCCAGTCCGTCGCGACCGGGGTCCTGCTCGCGGGCGCGCCGTACTTCGCCGCACACGTCCTGGGCGACTCCTCCGGCGTCGGCGCCCTCGTCGCCGCCTTCGTCGCCCCCAACCTGCTGACCGTGCCCCTGTGGTCGCGGCTGCGCGGCCGCCACGGCTATCCCCTCGCCTCCGCCCTGTTCGCCGCCGGCTGCCTGCTCTTCCTCGCCGCGCCCGCGCTCCCCCAAGGGGCGGTGCTGCTCTCGATGGCGCTGGCCGGGACCGGCCACGCGGGCCAGCTGCTCTTCCTCTACGCGATGCTGCCGGAGTGCATCGCCCGGGACGCGGCCCGTTCCGAACGGCGCCGGGCGGGAGTCCTGTCCGGCCTGTTCAGCACCGGCGAGGGGCTCGGCGTCGCCCTCGGCCCCTTCCTCTACGGGGTGGTGCTCCAGCTCAGCGGCTACGTCTCCTCCGGCACGGGCCGCGCCGCCGAGCAGACCCCGGCGGCCGAGCTCGGCATGCTGGCCGGCTTCGGGCTGCTCCCCGCCCTGGCGACAGCGCTGGCCGTGGCCCTGCTGCGGGGCCGCGACCGGGCGGAGCCCCGCCCCTACTGACCCCTCATCAGCCGCCGTGCCACGACACGGGTATGCGGGGACCGGTCCGCGCAGGATGATGGGACGATCACGAATCGCGGGCTTCGGGGGAGGCACTCGTGACGTACCCGCAGGAGTGGGACACACAGGAGTGGGACGCGGCGCAGGTCGGCTTCGGCCCGGGCGTACGGGCCCTGATCGAGGAAGCGCTCGTCCCGGTTCCCGGCCCGGGATCCGAGGGCGGACCCGGCCACGGACCCGAAGCCGGACCCGGACCCGGACCCGAAGCCGGACCCGGACCCGGATCCGAAGCCGGCCCCGGCTACGGCCCCGGACCCGCCGCCGGGTCCTTCCTCGTCCGGTCCGGTACGTACGTCGTCGATCCGCCGTTCTTCGGCAACGGGGACATCGGCCGGGTGGCCGTCTGCGGAGCCGTCAACGAACTGGCCGCCACCGGGGCGGACGTCCGCCACCTCGCCCTCGGCATCGTGCTGGAGGCCGGGCTCCCCGTGGACCTGGTGCACCGGCTGACCGCCTCCGTACGCGGTGCGGCCGCCGAGGCCGGGGTCACCATCGCCGCCGTCGACACCCAGGTGGTCCGCGCGGGCGAGGCCGACCGGGTCTTCGTCACCGCGACCGCGTTCGGTGTGCCGGGGGGCCCGCCCCTGGAGCTCGGCTCGGTCCGGCCCGGCGACCGCATCGTGGTGACGGGGCCACTGGGCAGCCACGCCGCCCACCTGGTCTCCCTGCGCGACGGCCTCGGGTACGAGCACCACGTGCCCAGCGACTGCGCCCCGCTGGGAGACCTGCTGCGCACGGTCCGCCCCCACCTGCGCCACGCCCGGACCGTCGCCGCGGGGGGCCTCGCCGAGGTCCTGCGCCGGTGCGCCGCGGCCCGCGGCCTGACCCTGCGCGTCGAGGAAGCCGCCCTGCCCGTACGGTACGAGGCGCGGCCGGCCCTCGCCGCCCGCGGCCTGGCCCCGCTGGACGCGGCCTGCGCCGGCTGCCTGTGCCTGTTCGTCCCGCCGGAGCGCACCGCCCCGGTGCTGGCCGCGCTGCGCGCCCACCCCTACGGCCGCCACGCGGCCGTGGTCGGCGAGGTCACGCCCGACCCCTCGGGCGACGTGGAGTTCCTCGCCCCGGACGGCCGCCTGCACACCCGCACGGTCCCTTCCGGCTCGGTCCCCGAACGCCTGCTGTGAACCGCTGCGCACACCTCGACGGCCGGGCCGACCACCGGTCGCGCCGGAGGCGGTCGGATAGATTGCGTGGCCGTGACAACCACCACGCCGCCGAGCGGCCGCATATTCGATGCCCTGCACGCCGGTGCCGTCCAGAACACGGCCCGGCTGCGCGAGCTCTACGAGGAACCCAGCGAACTGGTCCGCCGCAAGGAGGTGGACCGGATCCACGACGTGGCACGCGCCGTGATCGGCAGATCGTCGCTGGTGTTCATCGCCAGCGCGGGCGCCGACGGCCGGTGTGACGTGACCCCGCGAGGAGGTCCGGCCGGATTCGTGTCCGTCCTGGACGAGTTCACGCTCGCCGTCCCCGACGCCACCGGCAACAAGCGGCTGGACAGCAGCCACAACATCGTGGAGACGGGCCGCGCCGGCCTCCTCTTCGTGATCCCCGGCCGCGCCACCACCCTGCGCGTCAACGGCAGGGCCTGCGTCAGTGCCGACCCGCGGCTCCTGGAGCAGCTGACGGCCGTCGGCAAGCCGCCGCGCACCGCCATCGTGGTGGAGGTGGAGGAGGTCTACCAGCACTGCCCCAAGGCGTTCCTGCGCGGCAGCGCCTGGAAGCCCGAAGAGTGGCTCGCCGAGGACGCCGCCCCGAGCTCCGCCGAGGTCACCCTCTCCCACCTGGGCCTGCCGGGCGTGACCCTCGAACAGATCCGCCAGAGCGAGCGCGAGTCCCTGCTGTACCGGTACGAGTGATCGCCAAGTGCCCGGCGCCCGCGGTTGGTTGATCCCCGTGGCGACCGGGCCCCCGGCGCATATGCTCCCCTCGTACGCGCGTGCATCCGAACACCTCGCGAACGTGAAGGGGACCGCTCCGTGAGTGTCCGCATTCAACCCTCCTCCCAGGTCGACGAGACGGCCGAGCTCGGCGAGGGGACCACGATCTGGGACCTGGCACAGGTGCGGGAGGAGGCCCGGCTCGGCCGCGGGTGCATCGTGGGCCGCGGGGCCTACGTAGGGCCGGGCGTGCGCATCGGGGACCACGTCAAGCTGCAGAACTACGCCCTGGTGTACGAGCCCGCCGTACTCGGCGACGGGGTGTTCATCGGCCCGGCGGCAGTGCTCACCAACGACTTCTACCCGCGCGCGGTCGACCCCGACGGCCGGCAGAAGCGCGGCGGCGACTGGGAACCGGCCGGGGTCGTCGTCGCCGAGGGGGCCTCGCTGGGCGCCCGCTCGGTGTGCGTGGCCGGGGTGCGCGTCGGACGCTGGGCGCTGGTCGCCGCCGGGGCCGTGGTGTCCCGCGACGTACCGGACTTCGCGCTCGTGGCGGGGGTTCCGGCCCGGCGGATCGGCTGGGTGGGCCGGGCCGGCGTCCGCCTCGTGGAGCGCGAGGAGGAGCCGGGCGTATGGGAGTGCCCGCGCACCGGCGCACTGCACGAGGAGCAGGACGGCACGCTGATCGAGCGCACCTGACGGAATGTCGGCGATTTAGGGCACCGGCATTTCCTCAAAACCGCAATCAACGAACATCCGTGGGCATACCGTGTCCCTGCACAAGCGATCTGAGCAGGCAACAGGCCTGTCTCAGTGGGGGGTTGTAACACGACGAGGGCACCGCGGGCAGAGCCGCGCGGCGCGGTTGCACCGCGCCCGCGAACGCTGCCGTCGCACGCGCGTGCTCCGGTCCGAGGCATCGCTGGGGGGTCCAGTCGGCGTCCGTCGGACGGCTCGTGCCACGGACGGCCACTGCGCCGTCGGCGCGGGCGTCGCCGCCATGCGCAATCCCCCTCCGCGGAGCGACGACCGCCAGGTCCGTCCGAGGAGTGATCAGAGGGGGTAGGTGTGTTGGAGCCGGACAGCTCGGACATGCGGGGTGCGGGCAGCACCCGGGGAGTCGGGGTGGGGACCCGATGACCACCACACGATTAGCAGCACTGGCCCGCGAGGACCTGCCGCTGCACGTCCTCGCCGAACGGCTGCTCGCGCTGGCCGAGGCGGGGCTGCCCGGAATGTACCTGCCGGGCGCAGAGACCTTCGTGTTCACCCGGGTGGGCAAGGTCTCACCCGACGGCACCCGGGGCCTCGAGCAGCGCGGGACCAGCACCCGGTACGCCGCCATCACCGCACTGGGGGCCCGGCTCCTGCCCGAGGACCGGCAGCGCCCGCTGTTCGGCGGACGCACCGCCGCGGAGTTCACCGGACTCCTCGTGGAGCGGCTGCCCGCGGTGACCAACCTGGGCGACGCGGCGCTCACCGCCTGGGCCGCCGCCGAAACCGGCCACCCCAAGCTGGCCGACGCCCTCGACCGGGTCGCCGCTCTGGACCTGCCCGGGCAGCCGCAGTACACCGTCGAGGCGGCCTGGGTGCTCTCCGCGCTCACCGCCGCGCGCGCCACGGTGGACGTGGAGCACCGCCTGGCGGCGGCCCGCGACCGGCTGCTGGCCGCCAGACCGGCCGGCAGCCCCCTGTTCCCGCACGCCACCGGCCCGGGGCTGCTGCCCGGATACCGGTCCCACGTGGCCTGTTTCGCCGACCAGACCTATCCGCTGCAGGCCCTGGCCCGCCTGCACGCGAGCGGCGACGACCCGCGGGCCCTCGAGGCCGCCGACGCCTGCGCCGCCCGCATCTGCGCCCTGCAGGGGGACGGCGGACAGTGGTGGTGGCACTACGACGCCCGCCACGGCACCCCCGTCGAGGGCTACCCCGTCTACAGCGTCCACCAGCACGCGATGGCCCCGACCGCCCTGTTCGACCTCGCCGAAGCCGGCGGCACCGACTTCGGCACGGAGATCCGCCGAGGGCTGCGCTGGATGACCGAGGTGCCCGAACTCGCCGGCCCCTCGGGCGCCCCGCGGGAGCCGATGATCCGCGAGGAGCTGGGCGTCACCTGGCGCAAGGTCTACCGCGGCGACCCCCGCAAGGCCGTCCGGGCCGCCCGCGGACTCACCACCCGGGTGGCCCCGCGCGCCCGGCTCGCCCCGCTCGACCGCCTCTTCCGCCCCGTCGCGGTGGACCGTGAGTGCCGCCCGTACGAGTTCGGCTGGATGCTGTTCGCCTGGCTCGGGGGGCCGCAGAGATGACCCACAGACACACCCTCTTCGGGGTCGGACTCGACGCCCTGACCATGGACGAGACCGTCCGGCGCTGCCTCGACGCGGTCCGGCGCGGCGAGCGGATCGAGATCGGCATGGTCAACGCCGCCAAGCTGGTCAACATGCGCCGCGACCCCCGCCTCGCCCGGGCGGTGGCCGGCTGCGACCTGGTCCTGGCCGACGGCCAGGCAGTGGTCTGGGCCGGGCGCGTCCTGGGCGTCCGGCTGCCCGAACGGGTCGCGGGCATCGACCTGTTCATGCGCCTGCTCGCCGCCGCCGAAGCCGCCGGCATCTCCGTCTACCTGCTCGGCGCCCGGCAGCAGGTCCTGGAGACGATGCTCCGGCAGATCTCCGACCGGTTCCCGAGACTGCGGGTGGCCGGCAGCCGCGACGGCTACTTCCCGGACTCCGAGCAGGGGGCGATCGCCGACGCCATCGCCGACAGCGGCGCCCAGCTGCTGTTCCTCGGCATGACCTCGCCCAAGAAGGAGATCTTCACGGCCGGTTACGGCGACCGCACCGGCGCCCGCGTGGTGCACGGCGTCGGCGGTTCCTTCGACATCCTCGCCGGGATCACCAAACGCGCACCGCTGCTCTGGCAGCGGATGGGGCTCGAATGGTTCTACCGCGCCCTCCAGGAGCCGCGCCGCCTCGGCAAGCGCTACCTCACCACCAACACCGCCTTCCTCCTCATGACGGTCCGCGAGCTCCTGCGCCGCACACCGTCTGCCGGTTCCGCGAACGGGAGTCACTGATGCGCGTCGTCGTCGTGGGACAGGGATACGTCGGGCTGCCGCTGGCCATCCGGGCCGCCGAGGTCGGGCACCAGGTGATCGGCTACGACGTGGACGCGCGGCGGGTCAAGAGCCTGGCCGCCGGCGAGTCGTACGTGGAGGACGTCAGCTGCGAACGGCTCGGCCGGGCGCTCGGGCTCGGCACCTACCGGCCCACCGAACTGGCCCGGGACTGCGGCGGCTTCGACGTGGCCGTCGTCACCGTCCCGACCCCGTTACACGACGGAGCCCCCGACCTCCGCTACATCGAGGAGTCCGCGCGCACGCTGGCCCGCTACCTGCGCCCCGGCGCGACCGTGGTGCTGGAGTCCACCACCTACCCCGGCACCACCGAGGAGCTCTTCGCGCCGATCCTGGAGGACGGCTCCGGACTCACCGCCGGCGCCGACTTCCACCTCGGCTACAGCCCGGAGCGCATCGACCCGGGAAACGCCGTCTGGGGCTTCCAGCAGACGCCCAAGGTGGTCTCCGGCGTCGACGCCCGCTCCCTGAAGGCCGTCGAGTCCTTCTACGGGGAGCTCGTCGACACCACGGTGCCGGTGAGCTCGCCCAAGGAGGCCGAGCTGGCCAAGCTGCTGGAGAACACCTTCCGGCACGTGAACATCGCCCTGGTCAACGAGATAGCGATGTTCGCCCGCCACCTCGACATCGACGTGTGGCAGGCCATCGAAGCCGCTTCCAGCAAGCCCTTCGGGTTCATGAAGTTCACCCCCGGCCCGGGCGTCGGCGGCCACTGCCTGCCGATCGACCCCTCCTACCTGTCCTGGCGGGTGCAGCGCGAGCTCGGCCAGAGCTTCCGCTTCGTCGAACTGGCCAACGACATCAACAGCCACATGCCCGAGTACGTGACCCGCCGCGTCATCGACGCGCTCAACTCCAAGCGCCGCTCGGTCAACGGCTCCCGGGTCCTGCTGCTCGGCCTCGCCTACAAGAAGAACACCGGCGACGCACGGGAGTCGCCCGCGGTGCGCGTCTCACAGCTGCTCCTCGACATGGGGGCCAAGGTCCGCGCGGCCGACCCCCACGTGGTCGAGGACGTCACGGTCGACGCCCGCCTCGTCCGGGTCGACCCCACCCGCAGGGAACTGGCGGCCGCCGACGTGGTCGTCCTGCTCACCGACCACGACTCCTTCGACTACGCGATGGTCACCGAGCACGCCTCCTTCGTCCTCGACTGCCGCAACCGGGTGTCCGGACCGACCGTGGAGGTGCTCTGAGCCATGGGCGTGGCGAAGATCGTGTGCGTCGCCGGAGCGCGGCCCAACTACATGAAGATCAAACCGGTGATGGACGCACTGGAGCGCCACGGCGCCGAGGTGGTCCTCGTCCACACCGGCCAGCACTACGACGCATCCATGAACGAGGTGTTCTTCCGCGATCTCGGCATCCGTGCCCCCGACCGGTACCTGGGTGCCGGATCCGGCACCCATGCCCAGCAGACCGGCCGCGTGATGACGGCCTTCGAGCCGCTGCTCGACGAGGTGGCCCCGGACGCCGTCGTCGTGGTCGGCGACATCAACTCCACGCTCGCCTGCGCCCTGGTGACCGCGAAGGCCGGCCCGCTGCTGGCCCACGTGGAAGCCGGACTGCGCAGCCGCGACTGGAGCATGCCCGAGGAGGTCAACCGGGTCGCCACCGACCGCCTCAGCGACTACCTGCTGGCCCCCTCGCCCGACGCCGCCGAGAACCTGCGGGCGGAGGGCTACCGGGAGGACCAGATCCACGTCGTCGGCAACGTCATGATCGACACCCTGCTCGCCAACCTGGACCGGGCCCGCCGGTCGGACGTCCTGGACCGGTACGGGCTCACCCGGGGCGGCTACGGCCTGGTCACCCTGCACCGACCGGCCAACGTGGACGACCCCGACGCCCTGCGCGGCCTGCTGAAGGCCCTGGGCGAGATCGCCGGCCGCTGTCCGCTGCTGCTGCCCGTGCACCCGCGGGCCGCCGAGCGGCTCGCCGAGGCGGGCGTACCCGCGGGCATCCGGCTGGTGCCGGCCGCCGGGTACCTCGACTTCATCGCCCTGCAGGACGCCGCCCGCCTGGTGCTCACCGACTCCGGCGGCATCCAGGAGGAGACCACCGCCCTGGGCGTGCCCTGCGTGACCCTCCGGGAGAACACCGAGCGGCCCGTCACGGTCGAGGAGGGCACCAACGTGCTGGCGGGCACCGACCCGGAGCGCATCGTGGCCACCGCGCACCGGGTGCTCGACGATCCGCCCGCGCCGCGCTGCCCGCAGCTGTGGGACGGCCGGGCGGGCGACCGGATCGCGCGGGTCCTGCTGGAGGGCGGGCCCGCACACGGCCGGCCGCGGCCCACCGACCTGCGTCGGCCCGGGGCCGCCACCACCTAGCCGCCGGGCCGAACCGAAGAACCGAACCAAGGGGGAAGACCATGGACCTCGCCGAGATATGGCGGGTCATGCGCAGGCGCTGGTACGTCCTGCTGCCCGGACTGCTGACCACGGCGGCCCTGGTCGTCGGCGTCCACCTGGTGGTACCCGTGACGTACCGGTCGCAGAGCACCGTGACCCTGCTCAACTCGCAGAAGGCCACGGTGTCCTACGACGGCAACCCCTTCCTGAGCACGCAGGCCTCCCTCACCGGCATGGCCGACGGGCTCGCCCGCAACCTCAACTCCGACGCCTCGTTGGCCGACCTCAAGGAGCTCGGCGTCACCGGAACCCCGGAGGCGAAGATCGCCGACAACGCCCTGGGCCCGTTCCTGTGGCTCACCGTCACGGGAAGCGACCCGGACCGCGTGCTGGAGTCGGACCGCAAGCTCACCGCCTACGCCGAGAAGCGGCTGACCGAGTTCCAGGCGAAGCAGCAGGTCGCCCCGGAGGCCATGATCCGCATGGCGACGATCGTGCCGCCGCAGAAGCCGGTGGCCGAGACCAAGACGAGGCTGCAGTACCTCGTCCTGGCCGGGGCCCTGGGCCTGGTCCTCAGCATGGTCGCCGCCTTCTACGTGGAGGCGCGCAAGAGGTCGCCCAAGCCGGAGGCCGGGCCGCCGAAGCCGGAGGCCGGGCCGGCCGAGCCCGATCCGCAGGCCGGGCCCGGGACCGAGCCCGGGACCCGGCCCGAGACCCGGGGCCCCGATCCGCAGGCGCAGGGATCCGAGCCGCAGGAGGGGACGGGCGCCTGCGCGCCCCCGGCCGGAGAACCGGCGGTGGAACGGACGCTCGCCATCCGCTGGCCGCCCAGCTGGGCCCGGACGGCCGAGGAGGAGCCGGCCGCCGCAGAGCCCCAGACGCCGCCACGGCCCGTCGCGGCCGTGCCGTCCGCCGCCGACCCGCTCGACGAGGAGCCGACCCATGGACACCGCCCGCGCACCGGACAGTGAGACCGGTGGGCCGAGCGACGCCCCCGCTCCTCCCGCCCCCGCTCCTCCCGCCCCCGTGCTCCCCGCCGCCGCCTCCCTCGGCCGGAAGGTCCGCTCGGCGGCCCGGTGGAGCCTGATCAACACCGTCGTCATGCGGCTGGGCAACTTCGCGACCGGCATCGTGCTGGCCCGCTTCGCCCTGGGCCCCGCCGAATGGGGCGTGTACGGCATCGCCCAGACCGTGCTGCTGGTCCTGCTGTCCGCGAACGAGCTGGGCGTGGGCCTGGCCATCGTGCGCTGGGAGGGGGACCCGCGGCGGTTCGCTCCGACCGTACTGACCCTCAGCACCCTCTCCAGCGGACTGCTGTACGTGGCGCTGTTCGCGGCGGCACCGACGGTGGCCGGCCTGCTCGGCTCGCCGGACGCCGCGGGGGTCCTGCGGGTGATGTGCCTGTGCGTGGTGATCGACGGGGTGGCCCAGGTACCCGGCGGGTTCCTCGCCCGCGAGTTCGCGCAGGGCAAGCGCATGGCCATCGACGGGCTCAACTTCGTGCTGAGTACCTCGGTGACGCTGCTGCTGGCCTTCCAGGGCTGGGGCGCGATGAGCTTCGCCTGGGGCGCCGTGGCGGGGAACGTCGTGACGCTGATCGGCTGCGGGCTGGCCGCACCGGGCACCCTGAAGTTCGGCTGGGACCCCGAACAGGCGCGGGCCCTGCTCAGGTTCGGGCTTCCGCTGGCCGGGGCGAGCATGCTGGCCCTCGCGGTGGTCAACGTCGACACCATGGTGGTGGGCGCGACGCTGGGCAATGTGGCCCTGGGCTTCTACGTGCTCGCCTTCAACGTCTCCGGCTGGCCCGTGCGGATCATCTCCGAGGCCGCCCGCCGGGTCTCCTTCGCGGGCTTCTCCCGTCTGGCCGATTCGCCCCGGGCGCTCGCCGACGGGTTCAGCCGCGCCCTGGGCGTGGTGATCACCGCGACCGTGCCGCTGTGCGTCCTGCTGGCCGGCCTGGCCGGGCCGGCCGTCCAGCTGATCTACGGGAGCCACTGGGCCCCCGCCGCTGCGGCACTGCCCTGGCTGATGGCCCTCGGCCTGATCCGCATCGGCGGCGAACTCGCCTACGACTGCCTGGTCGCGATCGGGCGGCGCCGCTCGCTCTTCCTGGTGCAGGGCCTGTGGCTGGCAGCCCTGATCCCCGTGCTCCTCGCCGGGGCCCGCCTGGACGGCATCGTCGGAGCCGCGCAGGCCCATGTCCTGGTCGCGGGGGCCCTGGTGGTGCCCGCGTTCCTGTTCGCCCTCGGCCGCGGCGGCATCGGCGTCGGCAGGATCGCCAGGGCCTGCGCGTGGCCCTTCCTCGGCGGGGCCGTGATGGCCGCGCTCGTCCTCGGCCTGCAGTCCCGGCTCGGCGACGGCCCGCTCGCGCTCCTCGCCACCAGCACGATCGCCCTGGCCGGCTACACGCTGTGCGTCCTGCCCAGCCGCGACTTCCTGCGCGGCACGGGCCGCGGCGACCGGTCCGCCCGCGACCGGTCCGCCCGCGACCGGTCCGCCCGCGACCCGGCCCACCGCGACCCGGCCCACCGCGACCCGGCCCACCGCGACCGGCGCGGGCCGTCCGCACCGGTGCGGACCACCCCCCGGGACACGAGGTGAGCCCGATGTCACGGTGCATCAGCCGCAACCCGCTCGCGGGACCCCTGCTCGCAGCCTTCCTGGCGGTCCTGGCCGCTGCCTGCTCGGGGCCGGGCCGCTCCGCGCCGCCGCACTGCCCGGACGACGCGCTGACCTGCCCGGCGAGCGGATCACCGGCGCCCGCGTCCCGCACCCCCGCCGTCACGACCGCGGCGTGCGCCTCTCCCGGCGACTGCGGGTTCCCCGACGCCGGCACCACCGGTCCGCGGATCCCCCTGACGCCCCACGAGACCGGGTACATGGCCGTCCGTACCGACGGGCTCGTCATCCGGGGGTGGGACATCACCGGCTCGCTCGACATCTACGCGAACGACGTCACCGTCATCGACACCAAGATCACCTCGGACAGCTGGTGGGGCATCAACCTGCGCCCCGGCTACAGCGGCCTGCGCGTCCTGCACTCCACCATCACGGCCGTGCCCGGGAAGGGGCCGGACAACGGCGGCGTGGACTACGCGGTGTCGAACATGGGGGGCAGTTCCATCGAAGTCGGCTGGTGCGACGTCTCGGTGTTCGGCGACGCCCTGTCCATGGGACAGGGCAATCTGCACGACAACTACGTCCACGACATCGCCCCGTTCGTCAACCTGGGCGGCGAGTGGCAGCACACCAACGCCGTGATCAGCGGCGGCGGCAACACTGGTGAGCTGATCATCCGCCACAACACCCTGCTCAACGCGACCGGCCTCCAACAGGGCGCCTCGGGGAGCATCGGCCTGTTCGCGGACACCGGGGTGGTCCGCAACGTCACCGTCGACAACAACTGGATCGCCGGCGGCGCGTACGCCCTCTACGGCGGCAGCACCGGCGCCACCGGGATCAAGGTCACCGACAACATCTTCTCGACGCAGTACCACCCCGCCTCCGGCGGCTACGGCGTGGTCGCCCACTGGAACCACGGCGGCGCCGGAAACGTGTGGCGCAACAACCGGCTGTCCGACGGCCGCTCGGTCGAGCCCGAGCCGGCCCCGTGAGCGGCCTCGTGCGCCGCGTCGCGCGTGCTCCCTGGACGCTGCTCAAGGCGTGGTTCGGCTGGCTGGTGCTCTTCGAGGCCAGGAACAAGCTCCTGCTGGCCCCCGGAGCGGTGCGGCTGCGCCGGATGGAGGACGCCGAGACCCGCAGGCTGGCCGCCGCCCTGCCGCCGCCGCCCCCGGCGCTGGTCGCCACGGTGATCGCCACCCACCGGCGACCCGAGGAGCTGCGTGCCGCGGTGCGCTCGGCCCTGGCGCAGACCGTGCGCGACCAGGTCGTGATCGTGGTCGACGACGGCGCCGGCCTGCCCGAACTACCCGCCGATCCACGGCTGTTCGCGGTGTCGCTGGCCCGCAACACCGGTGTGGCGGGCGTCGTGCGCAACGTGGGCATCCGCCTCACCCGCTCGCGGTACGTGGCGTTCCTGGACGACGACAACCGGTGGGAACCCGACCACCTCGAACGGGCGTTGGCGGTCCTGGAATCCCCCGACGGACCCGACGGCGTCTACACGGCGCTGCGCCGCGTCCTGCCGGACGGCAGCGAGAAGGACGTCCTGTCGGTGCCCTACGACCGGCGCCGCGCCGCCCGCGAGGCCTTCCTGGACACCAACGCCTTCGTCGCCCGGCGCACTCGCTCCCTGTACTTCAGCCGTCTGCGCCGGACGCCGGAGGTACTGCCCCGCGAGGACTGGGAGCTGGTCCGCCGCTACGGCCGGCGGCACCGGGTGCTCCACGTCCCGCACCCCACCGTCCGCTACCTCATGAACCCGGCCAGCTTCTACACGCAATGGCACCAGCCCAGCTGACCACGATCCCCTTCCGCTCCGACCACAGGTGGTTGATCCCGTGCCCCGATCCCGCGCCCTCAGGAACAGGTTCGTCGACGCGCCCGGCTCGCTCGGCGAACGCATGCGCGTCGCCCGCTGGGAGCGGCTGCGGCGCTGCTTCCCCGGCATCGCGGACATGAGCGTCGTGGACCTGGGCGGGACGGCCGAGATGTGGCTGCGCGCACCGGTGCGCGCCCGGCACGTCCACCTGGTCAATCTGGAGGAACACCCCGCCGAGCTGCCCGACTGGATCACCGCGGAGGTCGCCGACGTCACCGACCCGGTGGTCGCCGCCGAACTGAGCGCCAAGGGCGGCTTCGACCTGGTGTTCTCCAACTCGACCATCGAGCACGTGGGCGGCCACAGCCGGCGCCGGCTGTTCGCCGCCGCCGTGGAGTCGCTGGCGCCGCTGCACTGGATCCAGACGCCGTACCGCTACTTCCCCGTCGAACCGCACTTCGTGGCGCCCGGCTTCCAGTTCCTGCCGCTGGCCGCCAGGGCCCGGCTGGTACGGCGCTGGCCGCTCGTGCACAGCCGCCCCGACAGCCCGGAGTCCGCAATGGACGCCGTGATCAACATCGAGCTGCTGACCCGTACCGAGATGCGCTACCTGTTCCCCGGATCGGTGCTCCTCGACGAGCGGGTGCTCGGCGTCACCAAGTCGCTGACCGCGGTACGAACGGAGCCGGCATGCTGAACAACCTGGTCAACAGACATGACGCCGACCGGCTGCTGCGCAAGGTACGGCGGCTGGAACTGAACCCGGTGCTGGCCAAGCTGAGGGTGCGCGGCGGCGAGCGGGTGGTCCGGCACTGGTCCCGGGTCGATCCGTCGCTGACCGAGTGGTGGGCGATACCGGCGGTCGTCAAGCGGTGGAACCTGCTGATGACCGGCGACCCGGACACGCCCTTCCCCGACTACGTCGCGGCCGGGCACTTCGCGCCGCGCACCGATCTGCGCGGCCTGTCGCTGGGGTGCGGCACTGGCGGGAACGAACTGCTGTGGGCGAAGACCGGCGCGTTCGGCCTCCTGGAAGGCGTGGACGTGGCGCAGCAGCGCATCGACTTCGCCACCCGCGCCGCCGCCGAGCACGGCCTCGCCGACGTCCTGCGCTTCCGGGTCTCCGACGTCAACCGGATGACCGGCGACGGGGAACGCTTCGACGTGCTGCTGGGCCTGCAGTCGCTGCACCATTTCGACGACCTCGACGCGACCCTGCCACGGCTGTCCCGGCTGATCGAGCCCGGTGGGACCTTCGTGGTCGACGAGTTCGTCGGCCCCACCCGCTTCCAGTGGACCGACGGCCAGCTGGACGCGGCCAACGCGCTGCTGGCCCAGCTCCCCGAGGAGCGCCGGCGCCTGGCCGACGGCCGGATCAAGCACCGCGTCGTGCGGCCCAGCAGGCTGTCGATGGTGTTGGACGACCCCTCGGAGGCGGTCGACGCGGCGTCGCTGCTGCCGGGCCTGCGGCGCCATTTCGAGGTGGTCGAGGAACGGCCGTACGGCGGCACGGTGCTGCACATCGCGCTCTCCGGGATCGCGCACCACTTCCGTGACCAGGAGCCGGAAACCCTGGCGCTGCTGGAGCAGTGCTTCGCCGCGGAGGACGCGGCACTGCCGGAGCTGGGGCACGACTTCGTCGCCATGGTCTGCCGCCCGCGCGGCGCGGCGTAGGTCCGCGGCGGTCAGGGCCCCGGCGTGGTGCGCAGGGCGCCCGGCCGGGCGAGTGCGGCGGCCGCCGCGCGGCTGGCCGGGCGGCCGAGTACGGCCCGCGAGGTCTCCCGGAGCAGGACCGCGGTGCGGAAGGCAGCCGTGGCGAGGGCACCGTGCCGGCGCCGGTACAGGCGGACCCGGTTGAGGGTGAGCAGCGTCCACAGCCGCGGCGAGACCCGGGAGTCGCCGCCCAGGTGCACGGCTTCGGCGGCCGGCTCGAGTCGCGTGCGGTGACCCCGGTCCCGCGCACGCAGGCAGTACTCGGTCTCCTCGGAGTAGAGGAAGAAGGACTCGTCCCAGGGGCCGCAGGCGGCCAGGCAGTCCGCGGAGAGGGCCATCAGGGCTCCCGTGGCCCAGTCCGCGCACGTGGGCCGCTCGTACGCGGCGGGGTCGGTGACCAGTTCGCTCAGGCGGGGGAAGCGCCCGGCCCGGCGGTTGCCGATGACGGCCTCCCCGAGGGCGCGGGTCACGCTCGGCTCCCGGCGCAGCGAGTGCACGAGGGTGCGGCCGTCCTCCTCGTACAGCAGCGGCACGCTGATCCCGACGCGGTCGCCGTCGCCCGCGGGTGCGCCGAGCCCGTCCACGAGCAGCTTGGCGCAGCCCCGCCGCATCCGGATGTCCGGGTTGCAGACGAGGGCGGCGCGCAAGCGGTCCTGCCCGTCGGCGGCCGCCGCCAGGGCGGCGTTCACCCCGGCCGCGTACCCGGCGTTGCGGCCGGTCCGGACGACCGTCGCGTCCGGGGCCAGGGAGCGGAGCAGCTCCACGGTGCCGTCGGCCGAGTCGTTGTCGGCGACGACGAGCCGCCAGTCGAGCCCGGCCATCCCCTCCGGCAGGCTGGCGAGGAACCCCGGTAGCACCGCGGCACTGTTCCAGGTGACGACGACGACGGCTACCGGACCGGCAGCGGGGGGCTGCGGACGACGGGTGGCCGGACGTTCGGACCGCATGAGGACTCCAGGGTGAGCGGGGTCGGCGCCGCGCGCCGGACGAAGCCGAGGTAACTGCCGCCGGCGGCGATCGTCAGGAAGAACATCCCGGCGAACATCGGGAAGCTGAGGGCGTCGAAGGTGGCGCTGCTGACCAGGGCCACGAGGGCGGAGGCGAAGAACGCCTGCCCGAGCTCCCGGTCGGATTCGTCGCGGGCCAGCCGGCGGATGGCTCCGCCCTGGTGGATCCCGGTCAGGAAGAGGGCCAGGAGGGCGACCAGCCCGAGCAGGCCCATCTCGGCCAGCGTCAGCATGTACTGGTTGTCGGTGAAGAAGTACAGCTCGGGGATGAAGGTCCCCAGGCCCCGCCCGAACAGGGGGCGCCCCTCCAGGTAGGGGACGATCGCGCCGTACTTGACCGTACGGGCCTGGGTGCTGCTGTCCGAGTTGTTGAGGAAGGACCCGAACAGGGTGGTGATGGTCCCGATCAGCCCGGGGACGATCACCTTGAAGCAGGCCACCGAGCACAGGAGCAGACCGATCGCGGTCCACCGCCGCTGCGGCTTCCAGCGCGGCACCATCACCAGGACCACGATGAGGGCCCCGATGATCGAGGTCCGCGACACCGTCAGCGGCAGGGCGCCGCCCATCAGCACCACCGGCACCCAGCGGCGCCACCGGCTCAGGTGCGCCCGTACCGGATCGAAGGCCTGCTGCACGGCGAAGGGCAGCAGCAGGGCGAGCATCCCGCCGAACTCGAGGGGGTGCGCCGTGGTGGAGCGCGGGCGGGTGAAGGCGCCGCGGTCCAGGGCGGCGATCTGGGAGCCGCTCGACTGGAGCCCGGGGATGGCGATCTGGTCGGCGATGTTCGTGGCCGTGAAGAAGTCGTAATAGCCGATGGCGGCCACCACCGACGCCATCACCACGGCCCTGCGCAGCAGCACGTCGAGGCGCGCACGGTTCGAGACCGCGGCGGAGACCAGCACCACCAGGGACACCCACACCAGCAGCCCGATCAACCCCCGGTCCGCCCCGAGGACCTCCTTGCGCGAGGCGCCCCGGGTCGCGTTCGACACGTACGAGGCCAGCACCGAGACGGCCAGCAGGCACATCACCACCCGGGGCAGCCGGGTGCCCCGGGCGGGCCGGATCCGGCCGGTGAGCCACGCCGCCAGATACCAGAACAGGCCCAGCAGCGCGAACACGTTGGCCGGCGTACCCACCCCGCCCAGCCCCGGCAGCGTCAGGTTCGAGGGGATGAAGAAGGCCAGCGCGAGATAGCCGCTGAGCAGCGCGACCGCGTCCAGCGGACGGCCCCGGCCCCGCCTGCGGCCGCGCCGTGCGCGCACCCCGCCGGAAGACCCCTGAGCGCGCCTGCGGCGCAGCGCCACCACCAGGGTCTCGGTCACGAACGACAGCGTGAACCCGGCCGTGGTGCACAGGATGATGACGCCCAGCACCTGCTGGTAGCGGGTCTTGAGCTGGGGCCGCGGGGTCTGCGGCAGCACCACGGGCGCGGTCTGCACGAAGTACGCGGGCTCGACCTTGGCCGCCGCCTGGAGTGCGCCCAGCTGCTCCCCGGCGAAACCGGTGAGGACGTCGGTTTCCCGCAGCACCTTGTCCCGGTCGGTCCCCGTGACCGTCAGCGTGAGCATCGGGCCCGAGGCGTTCGCGGCGAAGGAGACCGTGTACGGGTCCGTCACTCCCAGGCCGTTCAGGTCCCGCGCCGCGTCCGTCCCCGACAGGGTCCTGATCAGCACGTCCGCGGTCACGACCAGGGAGCCGCCCGCATGGGCGATGGGATTGCCGAACGCGGGGGCCAGCTCGGCCACCGCCTTGGAATCGATCAGCGCCACCGAGCTCTGCGACTGGTACGCCACCGGCACCGACCGGTACAGGTGGGCGGCCGCGAGCAGACCGATCAGCGTCAGTGGCACCATCACGTACCAGCGGCGCCGCAGCACCGCGAGGATGTCACCGATGGTCACGAACACCCCCGGCAGGTAAGGGATTTGATGGCGCGCCGACACACGGCCTGACAGGATCGATCACAACGGGGGGAACGGAAGGATTCGTGTGTCGCCTGGTGAGTTGGTCCGCGCGCTGCGCCGGCGCTGGTACGTCCTGGTCGTGGCGATGGTGCTGGCGGCCGCCGGAGCCCACCAGGTGCTGCGCCCCGCGCCGACGTACCTGAGCTCGGCGATCGTGGTGCTCAAGCCGCCGGTGACCGGCACCCAGCCCAACCAGCTCGCGAACCTGCAGCCGCCGCTCGCCGCCGTCTCCTACGCGGCGGTGCAGCAGCTGGACTCGCCGGCGGGGGAGTCCGAGCTCAGGGCCGCCGGAGTCACCGGCACCTACCGGCTGATCCCGCGCAACAGCGGCACCAGCGTGACCCCCCGCTACCTGATCCCCTCCCTCCAGGTCCAGGCCGAGCAGCCCGGCGCGGCCGCGGCCGACGCCGCCGTCCGGAAGATCATCGAGCTGTACGCGCAGCACCTGGCGGACCTGCAGACGCAGCAGGGCATCCCCGAGGCGGCGCGGATGAGCGTCACCCTCCTGGTGCCGCCGAACGCCGTGGCGCAGACCGGCACCAAGAGCCGCGGGCTGGCCGGCTGGGTCCTGCTGGCCGCGGCCGTGGGCGTGCCGGCCGCGCTGTGGACCGACCAGCTGCTCGCCCGCCGGGGCCGGCGGGCGAGCAGCTGAGGACGAGGGACGGCGCATCAGATCCCTCGGCGCTTCCACGACTGCCACCACAGCCACTCGCGCCCCCGGTCGGCGACCGCCGAGAGCACCAGCGGCTGGAGGTAGGGCATGGCCCGCGCGCCGATGCGCCGACGCCGGCGCAGCGCCCGGTACTCGCCGAGCGAGGCGTAGCCGCCCGGCAGGCACTCGGCGGCGAACTCCACGAGCTCGTCGACCGGCACCACCGCCGTGCGCCCGCGGTCGTACGCGCGGTAGGCGCGCCGCAGCGCGTACCGGGCCAGCCGGGTGCGCGCCGCCACCGCCAGCCGGTCCGCCTCCGGGAGCAGCCCGGCGCACTTGTCCAGGACCGAGTCGAAGGCGACGAGCCGCTGGCGCAGGTCGTCGAGCTGCCCGCCGAACTCGGTGGTGGACATGTTGGTGCCGTGGACCCGGTAGAAGGCCTGATCGGCCCCGCGGACGTAGCCCACGTCGGCGTGTGCCGCCAGCCTCATCCACATCTCGATGTCCCCGGCGTGCGGGAGCTGCGGATCGTAGCCCCCGACCTTGCGCTGGAGACTGGTCCGGACGACCACCTCCGGTGAGGTGATGCACCCGGTGCCCTCCCGGAACCGCCGCTCCAGCCACCACCGGCCGGGGTAGACGACCGACCCGGTGGTGCGGGTACGGGCCGCGGGCAGCGGCCCGCCGTGCCGGAAGCGCAGCGGCCGGCCGTAGCAGAACCCCGCCTCCGGATGCGCGTCGAGCAGGGCTGCGGCCCGCACCAGGGCCCCCCGGACCAGCCGGTCGTCCGCCGAGAGCAGGGCGACGTAGTCCCCGTCGGCCCACTCCAGCAGGCCCTCGTTGTAGGTGGCGATGTGGCCCTGGTTGGTCTCGTGGACCCGCACCTCGATCCGCGGGTCGCCGGCCGCCAGGGCCCGCGCGACCGACGCGGAGTCGTCGGGCGAGGCGTCGTCGATGATCAGCACGCGGACGTCGACGCCCTCCTGTTCGTCCAGGACGCTCTTGACGCAGTCGGCCAGGAAGTGGCCGTACTTGTAGCAGGGGATCACCACGCTGACCGTGCTCACTGGCCGGACACCTCCGTCGAGCCGTCCGACCGGGCGCCGGCCGGGGGAGTGGTGGTGAAGACGGGACCGACCCAGTAGTTCACCGAGCCGAAGGTGTTGGAGGGGAACGCCGTGGACGACCCGTACTTGTAGAGCCCGTTGGCGCTGCCCGGCGCATCGGCCGGCGCCACCAGCGGATAGGAGCGGTGCGCGCCGGTGAAGTAGCCGCCGTCCACCGCGTAGTTGCCGTTCGGCGCGTGGTAGGAGGCCACGTACGTGGTGCCCGCCGTGATGGGTACGGGCGCGGCGAACTGCAGCTGCTGCCAGCCCGACAGCGTCTCGCTGCCGAAGGTGCCGGTCGCCAGCAGCGTGCCGGTGGCGGACCACAGGCTGCCCGTGTGGGTGCCGGTGTTCCCGGGGCCCTTGTAGAAGGTGACACCGGTGATGTAGCCGTTGACCGCCGACTGGAAGCGGGTGCCCAGCTCCACCGAGTTGGTGTCGTCGCGGACGTTGGCGGTACTCGGGGTCGCGCTGCCGCTCCACAGGGTGCACGGGCAGTTCACCGCCGGCGGGCTCGGGCTGGTCGTGAAGGTCCACGTGAACGGCGCCGCCATGGCGTTGCCCCACAGGTCGGACGCCTGGACGGACGCCGTGTACGTGGTGTTCAGGGCCAGTTCCGAGGAGGGGGTGAAGGTGGCGCTGTTCGACGCCCCGAGCACCTTGGTGCCCGGGACCGCGGCGCCGCCGGAGTCCTTCACCGTGAACACCAGAGAGTCCGCGTCGACCGCGGTGCCGAAGGTGGCCGTCACCGCCGCGGTGATCGCGGTCCCGGTCGCCGCGGACTGGGGCGAGGTCGTGCTGACGGTGGGCGGGGTCGTGCTCGCGGTGGAGGTGTCCAGCACCGCGTCCACCCAGTAGTTGCTGCCCGAGGAGGCGGTGGACGGGAAGCCGCCCGTGGCGCCGTAGCGGTACACGCCGTTGCCGCCGTCGGTGCCGCTGCGCAGCGCGGTGAGCGGAGCCAGCCCCGCGTCGCCCGCGGCGAAGGTGTTGTCGAAGGAGTAACCGCCGTGCGGGGCGAAGTAGGAGGCGATGTAGGTGGTGTTCGCCTTGACCGGCACCGGGGAGGAGAAGTTCAGCTGCTGCCAGCCCGACGCCGTCTCGTGGGTGAAGGTGCCGGTGGCCAGGCGCTGGCCGGAGCTGCTCCACAGGCTGCCGGTGTGGGTCCCGGTGTTGGCGGGGGACTTGTAGAACCGGACCCCGGTGATCGAACCGGGCACCGAGGAGCGGATCTTCACACCGAGCTCGACGGCGCTGCCGTCGCCGCCGTTGACGGTGCCCGGCACGGCCGCGGCCGGCCACACGGTGCAGGGGCACTGCTGGGGTCCGACGGTCAGCGCGACCGTGGTGGTGGCGCCGATGGTGACGCTGTCGTCGACGGCACGCACCTTGAGCTGCACGGGGCCGGGAACGGTCGGGGTCCAGGTGTAGCTCCACGACCCCAGGCCCGTGGTCGCCTTCCAGGTCGTCCCGCCGTCGGTGGACACCTCCACCCGGGCCACCACTCCGCCGCCGGTGTCGGCCGCCGTGCCCGTGACGGTCACGGGCCGCAGCGCCGGCACGGTGGCGTTCGCCGCCGGGCTGGTCACGGTCACGGCCGGGCCCACGGTGTCCGTGGACGCGGTCGCGGCGACCAGGTCGCTCTGCAGGGACTTGGGCTGGACGCCCATGTCGGCGAACACGTTCACCGTGGCCTGCTGCATCCGCTTGTCCGCGGTGACCACGGCGTCGTCCGGGTTACTGGTGGGCATGTTGGTCAGGCCCCAGGACCACTGCACCGTGCCCGCCCCGAACACCAGCGCGCGCGAGGTCGGGTCGCGGAAGGCCACCAGGCTGTGCGTCGCGGTGCCGTTGCCGTAGGTGTTGCCGTAGTCCTTCAGGAGCTTGCCGTCCTCGATGTCCACCGTGGTCGACGACATCTGGATCTGCCCGGCCGGCCGGCCGGCGTTCTCCACGTCGCTGTCCCACTCGTAGCCGAGCGTGCCGGTGGGGAAGGTGGCCGTCTGCGAGGGCGTGAGGTTCGCGACGCTGGTGTGGCGCCACAGCCGCTGCTTGGCGAACGTGCCCGGCACGGTGATCGCGTCGTTGCGGTAGCCGTTGACGCTGAACAGCGAGCCGGTCAGCTGGTTCTGCGGCTGGTAGGGCCGGCCGTTGGTGGCGCTGGCCGGGTCCATGAAGGTGCCCGTCCAGATCCCGCTCGGGTCGGGGACGCCGTTGGGCTGGGGGAAGGACAGTTTGGTCTCCTTGTAGGAGACCAGGGTCCGGTGGGGGGTGGAGGCGCCGTCGATGCTGGGGGCCAGACGCGTCTTCCAGAAGACCTCGTTGCCGCTGAAGTACGTCTGGTGGACCCCGGCCCGGCGCGCGTTCAGCGCGTTCGTGAACTGCTCCTGGGTCCAGTACTCGTCGTGCCCCGAGGACATGAACACCTTGTGGTTGCGCAGCAGCGTCCCGCCGCGGACCGACATGTCGATCCCGGACATGTAGCTCACGTCGTAGCCGTTGCGCTCGAGCCACGAGACCATCTGGAACTCGGACCCGTAGATCCCGTTGTCCCCGCCGATGTCCAGGGGCCGGTTGTAGCTGACCTCGTACGCCCGCCCGTCCGGGGCGGGCCCGCCGCCGTCGTAGAGGTCCTGGCCGCCGTAGTTGTTGTACGCCTGCCAGGTCTGGTCGCTGGTCTGCACGACGATGTCGGAGTGGCTGGAGTCGTTGCGGACCACGAACGGGTAGGGCATCACGCCGTTGCCGTCCGCCTGGTCGAAGTTGACCACGTACAGGCCGGACACGGCGTCGGCCGGCACCGTCCACGTGGCGGTGACGGGCCAGTTGCCGCAGTCGACCAGGCCGGTGGAGGCCTTGGTGGTGCAGGCGGCCGGGTTCCCGCCCGCGGCGACGTTCGCCGGATGCGTCTGCGCCGCCTGGGCCGCCGTCGACATCAGGCGGGCCCCGGCGCCCCCGTAGTGGCCGAGGCGGTAGACCGACACGCGGTACGGCGTCGGCGACTGGATCTTGAACTGCACGGTGTCGCCCGCCTGGACGCTCGTCTGGGCGCTGAACCCCTTGATGTCGCCGTACGCGCTGGGCGAGAACCAGTCGGACATCGGCGTGCCCGGCTTGGAGTTCTCGCACACGATCGCGTTGGTACCCGGGCCGCAGGGGTCGGCCGCACCGGCCACCGCGGACGGGGGGAGGACCGTGGCCACCAGGGCCGCGATCACGGTGAAGAGACCGTACCGGAGCAGCCTCGTCCGTCTGTTCATCTGGACCTCATCGTCTACGTCGGCACGGGCGTCAGCGCAGGGCGTCGGCGAGCGCGGCCACGACCCGCTGCTGTTGGGCGGCGGTGATCTGCGGGAAGAGGGGGAGGGAGAGCATCCGGTCCGCCGCCTGCTCGGCGTGCGGGAAGGCACCGCGGCCGTGGCCCAGGTGGGAGAAGGCCGGGGTGAGGTGGACCGGGGCCGGATAGTGGACGCCCGCGCCGATCCCCTCGGCGTTGAGCTTGCCCACCACCGCGTCCCGGTCCGCGCCCGCGGCGACCCGTACGACGTACAGGTGCCAGACGTGGACGTTGCCCCGAGCCGTCACGGGCAGGGTGAGGCGTCCGGCGGCCGCCAGGTCGCCCAGCAGCGCGTCGTAGCGGGCGGCGGCGGCCCGGCGGGCCGCGTTCCCCCCGGCCAGCCGGGCCAGCTTCGCCCGCAGGACCACCGCCTGCAAACCGTCCAGGCGGCTGTTGAACCCGGCCACGTCGTGCCGGTACTTGGCGACACCGCCGTGGTTGGCCAGCGCCCGCACCAGCCCGGCCGCCTCCTCGTCGTCGGTCACCACCGCGCCCGCGTCCCCGTACGCGCCCAGGTTCTTGCCCGGGTAGAAGCTGGTCGCGGCGATCCCGCCGCTGCCCGGGGAACGGCCGTCCCGGGTCGCGCCCTGGCTCTGCGCGGCGTCCTCGACGATCCTGACCCGCGCCGGCAGCCCGGCGGCCAGCTCGGCGGTGGCGGCGCACTGCCCGTACAGGTGGACCGGGACCACCGCGCGCGTGGCCCTGCCGACCGCGTCCAGCGCGGCCCCCGGATCCATCAGGAGGCTGTCGGGCAGGCAGTCGACCAGGACCGGCCGCGCCCCGATCCGGGCCACGGCGCCCGCGGTGGCGATGAACGTGTTGGCGGGCAGCACCACCTCGTCGCCGACGCCGACCCCGCTCGCGCGCAGGGCCAGTTCGAGGGCGTCCGTGCCGTTCGCGACGCCCACGCAGTGCCCGACCCCGGCGAAGTCCGCGTACTCCCGCTCGAACGCGCGGACCTCCTCACCACCGATGAAGGCGGTGTCGGCCAGCACCCGGTCGAAGCCGGCCCGTAACTCCCCGGCGACCTCGGCGTGCGCCGCCTTCAGGTCGACGAGCGGTATCTGGTTCATGCGACTGGGCTCCCCATCCGTGTCCCCGGCCACCGGCCGGCCATTACCCCATCGGTCCGCAGCTCCTCGAGCGCCGGACCGTCCGCCGCGCGCAGCCGGCGGGCCGGGCTCCCGGCCCACACCTCACCCGGCGGCACATCGGCCAGCACCGTGCTTCCCATGCCGGTCAGCGACCAGGCGCCGACCGCCGTGTACTCGCGGACCAGCGAGCCCGCGCCCAGGTAGGTCCCGCGCCCCACCCGCACCCCGCCGCCCAGGCGCACCCCCGAGGCGAGCGTGGCGAAGTCCCCGACCGCGTCGTCATGGGTGAGGACCGCATGCGGCATCACCGCCACGTGGGACCCGACCCGGACGGCGGCGGTCAGCACGCAGTGCGCGAGCAGCACCGAGCCCGCGCCGAGCACCGAGGACCCCGACACCGCCGCCGTGGGGTGGACCACCGTCGCGTAGCGGCTCGCGGGCAGCCCCAGGCGCCGCACCAGCCGGGCCCGTACGGCGTAGTCGCGCGGACTGCCGACGCAGACCAGCACCCGGGCGTCCGCCAGCTCGTGCACGCGCTCCGAGCCGCCCAGTACCGGCGCCCCGTCGACCTCCCGGCCGTGCAGGGCCGGGTCGTCGTCGAGGTGCCCGGCGAGCCGCCACCGCGGAGGCCGGCCCCGCGCCGCGTCCGCGGCGGCCACGTCCCGTACCGCCTGGGCGGTCTCCCGGGCGAACCCGCCCGCACCGACGATCAGCAGGTCCTCGGTGCCCGCGCCGCTCATCCGCCGGCCTGCTCGCGGAGCACCGCCACCACCCGGTCCTGCTGCTCGTGCGTCATGGTGTGGAACAGCGGCAGGATCAGCGAGTTCCGGCTGAGCCGCTCGGTCACCGGCAGCGGCGCCGCACCGTGCCCCGCGTACGCGGGCTCCAGGTGCGAGGCCATGATCCCGCGCCGGGCCGAGACCCCCGCCTCGAGGAGCACGGCGAGCAGCTCGTCCCGGCCGACCGGGAACTCCTCGGCCAGCAGCACCCAGTACGACTGGAAGGTGCCTTCGCCGTGACCGGGGTCCCGGACCGGGCGCACGCCGGGGACCGCGCGCAGCAGCCGGGCGTAGCGGGCCGCCAGCTCCCGCCGCCGGGCCACGATCGCGTCCAGCCTGCCCAGCTGCACCAGGCCGACCGCGGCCTGGATGTCGGTCATCCGGTAGTTGAAGCCGACCTCGAGGTAGCTCTCGACGACGGGCGTGGCGCTCGCGTGCCGCTGCGCTGCCGACACGTTCATCCCGTGTTCCCGCAGCCGCCGCAGCCGCCCGGCCCACTCGGCGTCGTCCGTGGTGAGCATGCCGCCCTCGCCGGTGGTGATCACCTTGCGGGGGTGGAAGGACCAGGCGGCGAGCAGCGCGCCGTGGCCGACGGACTTGCCGCCCACGGTCGCGCCGATGCCGCAGGCCGCGTCCTCCACCAGCGCCAGGTCCCAGTCGGCGCACGCGGCGCGCAGCGCGTGCACGTCCGCGGGCACCCCGCCCTGGTGCACGGCGAGCACCGCCTTCGTACGGGGGGTGCGGACGGCGTCCACGGTCGCCGGGGTCAGGTTCCCTGTGGCCTCCTCGACGTCCGCGAACACCGGCCGCGCGCCCACGTAGCGCACCGCGTTGGCCGTGGCGATGAACGACAGCGACGGGACGACGACCTCGTCGCCCGGCCCCAGCTCCAGGGCCACGAGGGCCAGGTGCAGGGCGGCCGTGCACGAACTCACCGCGATGCCGTGCCCGGCGCCCACCCGCTCGGCGAAGGCCCGCTCGAACGCGGCGACCCGGGGGCCCTGCGCGACCCAGCCCGACAGCACCGCGTCGGCGGCCGCCCGCGCCTCCTCCTCGCCCAGCCACGGCACCATGACCGGGATCCGGTCCGCGGCGCTCACCGGGTCTCCCCGGCGGCCGCGGCCGCCGCGTCGGCCGCGCGCTCGGCCCGCCACCATTCGACCAGGTCCCGCAGCCCGCTGCGCAGGTCGATCTCCGCGGTGAAGCCCAGGCGCCGCGCGGCCCGCGTGGTGTCGGCGAGCCGTCGGGTCACCCCGTTCACGGCGCGGGCCGGACCGTGCTCCGGCACCAGGTCCGCGCCCGCGCCCATCGCCTCGAGCAGGCCCAGCGCCAGCTCGAGCAGACTGGTCTCGGTCCCGCTCGCGACGTTGAACACCTCGTCGGTCAGGTCCGACTGCGCGGCCAGGAGGTTGGCCCGCGCGATGTCCCGCACGTCCACGAAGTCCATGGTCTGGGTGCCGTCGCCGAGGATCAGCGGTGGTTCGCCCGCGGCGATCCGCTCCATCCAGCGGATCAGCACCTCCGTGTACAGGCCGTGGATGTCCATCCGGGGCCCGTACACGTTGAAGTAGCGCAGTGCGACGTAGTCCAGCCCGTACATGGCGTGGAAGCTGCGCAGCATGCCCTCGTTGAAGGCCTTCGCCGCCCCGTAGAAGGTGTCGTTGTTGTACGGGTGGTGGCGCTCGGTGGTCGGGAAGGCCTCGGCCAGCCCGTAGACCGAGGCCGAGGAGGAGGCGATCACCTTGCCCACCCCGGCGGCGGCCGCCGCCTCCAGCACGTTGAACGTGCCGTCCACCATCACCTCGTTCGCCAGCCGCGGTTCCTCCGCGCACTGGGTGATCCGGATGGCGGCGAGGTGGAACACCAGGTCGGCGCCCTCCGTCGCCTTGTGCACCGCGGCCGTGTCCCGGATGTCGCCCTCGACGACCTCCACCACGCCGCTCGGCAGGGCGCGGGCCAGGTTCGCGGTCCGCCCCCGCACGAAGTTGTCCAGGACCACGATCTCGCGGGCCCCGTTGTCCACCAGCAGGTCCACCAGGTGCGAGCCGATGGTGCCCGCCCCGCCGGTGACCAGAATCCTCTTGCCTCGTACGCTGCTCAACGCCCTGCCCCTACTGAGTCGGTCACGGTCTTGCGTGCGAAAGGTCCGCGGATCGCCGTACACGTGTCGGCCCGCGCTCTTGCGGCGAACGGCCCGCCCGGAGAGGGCGGACGCCCGTCCGCGCCGCGAACGGTCAGCGTCCGGTGCGCAGTCCGACGACCGCACCGCGGAACTCCAGGCTCCGGGAGGCGGCTTCGAGGATGTCCAGCACCTTCAGTCCGGCCCGCCCGTCGGTCAGCGCCGGACGGCCGGTGCGGATCGCCGCGGCGAACTCCTCGACCATGCTGCGCAGCGCCTCCTTCTCGCCCAGCGCGGGCGCGACCATGTCGCCGGTCCGGTAGGAGACGAGCATGTCCCGGCGCTCGTCGGCGCCGATCTCCTGCGGTGCCGTCAGATCCACACCGCGGTCGAACACCGCGACGCGCTGGGAGGGGTTGAGGTCGTCCCACACCAGCGTCCGCTTGGATCCGCCGACCATGGTGGTCCGTACCTTCACCGGCGAGAGCCAGTTGACGTGGACGTGCGCGATGGCGCCGGTGCTGAGCTGGAGCGTCAGGTACGCGACGCAGGACTGCCCGGTCCCGATCGGGTCGGCGCCGTGCGCGGCGACGGCGACCGGCTGGACGTGGTCCGGGAGGATGAAGTCGAGGACCGACAGGTCGTGCGGGGCCAGGTCCCACAGGACGTCGATGTCCTTCTGGACGAGCCCCAGGTTGATCCGGACCGAGTCGACGAACTGGATGTCGCCCAGCTCGCCGGAGCGGACCAGCTCCCGGATGCGGCCCACCGCCGGGGTGTAGCAGTAGGTGTGGTCGCACATCAGCGTGAGACCGCGCTCCTCGGCCTCCCGCACGAGCCTCAGCCCGTCCTCGTAGGTGGCTGCGAGGGGCTTCTCCACGAGGACGTGCTTGCCGGCGCGCAGTGCGGCCAGCGCCACGTCCAGGTGCGTTCCGGCCGGAGTGGCCACGGCGACCGCCTCGACGGCCGGATCGGCGAGGACCGCCGCGTAGTCCGCGGTGGCCTGCACCGTGGAGTACCCGCCCAGCACCTGCCGGGCCCGGTCCACGTTCAGGTCGCAGAGCCAGCGGAGCCGGAACTCCGGAGCGGACTGGAAGTTGCGGACGAGGTTGGGACCCCAGTAGCCCGCGCCGACCACGGCGACGCCTAACGGTTCCGTGGGTGCCGGGCCGACGGCGGCGGCGTCCTTCGCAGTGTCCTTCACAGCGTTCCCCTTCGCTCCGCGCGACGCGCCGGCCGGCGCGTCGACCACTCGTGGCCGGGACCCGTGCGGGGCAAGGACGTTCCGTCGGCGGCAGGCGGGAAGCCCGCGCGACCCGTGCGTGACCTGTTCAACGGCGATGGCCCCCCACAACCGGTGGAGGCTCCGCGACATCCGCGTGCCTCCGCCCCCCGGCCGCCCGGCGCTCCCCGCGCGCCGGTCCGGCCACGGGCAGGCTGCGTGTTCCCCCAGGCAGCCGACCCCGTAACGACGGTCAATCTAGTCCACCGGGCCTACCGCCGGGAGGAGTTGACGACAAACGCCTGGCGCGGGTGTTCGACCCGTGCATACTTCCGGGGTGACCAGCATCGTGATACCGGCCCACAACGAGAGCCGGGTCATCGGCCGCCTCCTCGACGCGCTCCTGGCCGGCAGCCCGGCCTGCGGGACGGACATCGTCGTCGTCTGCAACGGCTGTACGGACGACACCGCGCGGGTGGCGGGGGAACGCGGGCCCCGCGTACGGGTGGTGGAGATACCGACGCCCTCCAAACACACGGCCCTGCGGGTCGGGGACGAGCACGCGAAGGGCTTCCCCCGCCTGTACGTGGACGCCGACGTCGTCCTCGGGGCGGACGGCGTGCGGGCCCTGGCCGGCGTCCTCGCCGGGAGCCCGGGCCTGCTGGCGGCGGCGCCGGGCCGCGACATCCCGCTGACCGGCTGCGCCTGGCCGGTCCGGGCGTACTACCGGGTGTGGCAGCGGCTGCCGGCCGTCCGCGCGGGCCTCTTCGGACGGGGGGTCATCGCGGTGTCCGAGGCGGGGCACGCGCGGATCGCCGCGCTGCCGCCGCTGATGGCCGACGACCTGGCCGCGTCCCTCGCCTTCGCCCCGCACGAGCGGCGCGTGGTCGAGGCCGCCCGCGTCGTCGTCCACCCGCCGCGCACCTGGTCCGACCTGATCAGGCGGCGGATCCGCGCGGCGACCTCGTCCGCCGAACTGGAGCGTTTCCAGGAGTACTTACGGGCCGGACGGACCACACCGCCCGTACGGGCCGAAGAACGGGCGGCCGGACAGGCGGAACGGGCCGAAGAACGGGCCGGACACGTGGAACGGGCCGGAGAACGCGCCGACCGGGCCGACCGGGCCGGACCGCCCCGACGTGCCGGGGCCGCCGACCCGCCCGCGCCCACCGCGCGCACCGGCGCAGCCGACCTGCGCGCCCTGCTGCGGACGGATCCGCGGCTGCTCCCCGCCGTCATGGTGTTCGCCCTGGCGGCGCTCGCCGCCCGCAGAGGGGCCCGCCGGGCCATCCGGGAGGGCGACTTCCACACCTGGCTGCGGGACGAGAGTTCGAGGAGCTCCTGAGCATGTACCTCGCGGACCGCTCCGCCCCCGCCGGGGCCCGGGGAGCGCCCGACCGCGGTGCCGGCCGCAGCCCGGTGGTCGCCTCCGCCGTCCTCGCCCTGGGCACGGTCAGCCTGATCACCGACATCTCCTCCGAGATGGTCACCGCCGTCCTGCCCCTGTACCTGGTCGCCGGGCTCGGGCTGAGCCCCCTCGGCTTCGGCGCGCTGGACGGCGTCTACAACGGAGTCGCCGCCCTGGTCCAGCTCACCGGCGGGCACCTCGCCGACCGGGTCCGCAACCACAAGCTGATCGCCGGCATCGGCTACGGGCTGTCCGCCCTGTGCAAGCCGCTGCTCCTGCTCGCCCACGGCCTCGGCCCGGTCGGCGTGGTCCTCGCGCTGGAACGCACCGGCAAGGGCCTGCGCACCGCCCCGCGCGACGCGCTGATCTCCCTGTCCACCCCCGCCGCGGCCCAGGGCCGCGCGTTCGGCGTGCACCGGGCCATGGACACCACCGGGGCGCTGCTCGGCCCGCTGGCCGCCTTCCTGATCCTGAGCGTGGCGGTCGACGGCTACGACGCCGTGTTCGGGGTCAGCGCCTGCGTCGCCGTCCTGGGCGTGGTCGTCCTGGTCCTCTTCGTGCCGGGCGCACCCGGCGGCGGCGGCACCCGTCGCGCCGCTGCCGAGCCGGGGGGCCGCGCCGTCGGCGTGCGCGAGGCACTGGCCCTGCTGCGCCTGTCCCGGCTGCGCGCCCTGGCCGGGTGCGCCGCGCTGCTCGGCCTCACCACCGTCAGCGACGCCTTCGTCTACCTGCTGCTGCAACGCCGCACCGGCATCGCCGACCAGTGGTTCCCGCTGCTGCCGCTGGGCACGGCCGCCGTGTTCCTGCTGCTGGCCGTGCCCGCCGGGGCCCTCGCCGACCGGATCGGGCGGCGCACCGTGTTCCTGACCGGCCACGCCCTCCTCCTGACCGGGTACGGACTGCTGCTGTGGGCGCCCGGCTGGCCCGCGCTGTCCTTCCTGGTGCTCGCCCTGCACGGCGCGTTCTACGCCGCCACCGACGGCGTGCTGCCCGCCGCCGTCGGAGCCACCGTGCCCCGGGAGCTGCGGGCCACCGGCCTGGCCCTGGTCGGCACCGGCCAGGCCCTGGCCCGCTTCGGCTGCTCCCTGGCCTTCGGCGCGGCCTGGACGGTCTGGGGCGCCGGCCCCGCCCTCTGCGCCGCCGCGGCCGGCCTGCTGTGCAGCGCGGCCGTCGCCGCCTTCGTCCTGCGCCCGCCCGCCGGACCGCCCCGGCGCCCCCGGGCGAACCCGGCCACCCGAGCCATCCGAGCCACCCGAGGAACCCGATGAAGCCAATGCAGCCGTCGCGCCGCCTGCTCGTCCTCACCGCGGCCGTGCTGCTCCTCGGCGTCCTCGCCGCCGGGTTCGTCGTGCGGGCCGCCTCCCGCGCCGACCGGCCGCAGCAGGACGGCCCCGCCGTCGCCGCGGGCGGCGTCACCCTCACCCAGCGGGACCGGCTGACCTTCCTGAGCGGCGCCCAGGGTCCGCACCGCGGGGCCCTCGCCTCGGTCCCGGCCGGCTCCCCGCAGGCCGCGCGCACGGCCTCCGACCTCACCTGCCGGCGCTTCCACGCCGCCGCGGGCACCGGCGTCTGCCTGCGCTCCACGCCCGGGGCCCTGGCCCAGGACAACCAGGCGGTGATCGTCGACGCCGAGCTGCGCACGCTGCGCAGCTTCCCCCTGGCGGGCACGCCCAGCAGGGCGCGGGTATCGCCGAGCGGCCGGTTCGCCGCCTGGACGGTCTTCGTCTCCGGCGAGTCCTACGGCTCCGCGTTCTTCTCCACCCGCACCTCGGTCCTGGACACCCGTGACGGGCGGCTGGAGGCCAGTCTGGAGGAGTTCACCGTGCTCATGGACGGCCGCGAGTACCGCGCCGCCGACGTGAACTTCTGGGGCGTGACCTTCGCCAAGGACGACGACACCTTCTACGCCACCCTCGCCACCGCCGGCCGGACCCACCTGGTCAGGGGGTCGATCGCGCGGCGTACGGTCACCACCCTCGCGCAGAACGTCGAGTGCCCGTCCCTGTCCCCGGACGAGACCCGCATCGCGTACAAGAAGCGCGTGCGGGCCGGTGCCGCGCTGTGGCGCGAGCACGTCATGGACCTGGGAACCCTGCGTGAGCACCCCCTCGCGGAGAAGCGCAGCGTGGACGACCAGGCCGCCTGGCTCGACGACGGGACCCTCGCCTACGCGCTGCCCGCCGAGGGCGCCCCCGACACCACGGACCTGTGGACCGTCCCGGCCGACGGCTCCGGCGCCCCCCGCCTGCTGACCCCCGCGGCCTCCTCCCCGACCCGCCTGGGCTGAGCATGTCCGCTTCGTGACAAGAGTTACATCCGCCCCACAATCGCGGGTTTCCCGTGAATCATTATTTTCCGGAATCGTCGTATACCGGCCGGGAGAGACATGGGACGCGCAGGCAGCTGGACGGGCAACTGGCGCATGGCCCTGCCCGTGGCGGGTGGAGCGGTCGTACTCGGCCTGGGCGGCCTCTACGTCACCGCCCTCGTGGCGGGCGGCGACATCCCCCAGGGCACGAGCGTGCGCGGAGTGGACATCGGCGGCATGAGCCGGGCCGAAGCCCGGCGGACGCTGACCAGGGTGCTCGGCCCCGGCGCCGCGGCGCCCCTCGTGATGACGATCGGCGACCGCGTCGAGCGGGTCGCCCCCGCCGCGCTCGGCCTGTCCCTCGACACCGGCGCGACCGTCGACAGCGCCGTCCGCACCGGCTACGGGCCGGCCACCGTCTTCGGCAGGTTCTTCGGCTCCGGCGACCGGGACGTCGAGCCCGTGGTCCGCGTGGACGAGCGGACCGGCCGCGCCGCGCTCGACCGCATCGGCGCCACCACCGCGCAGCCCGTCCGCGAGGGAGCGATCGCCTTCGAGGAGGGCACGGCGAAGGCCGTCGCCCCCCGGCCCGGCGTCACCCTGGTCGAGGACCGGGCCCTCGACACCCTCCGCGCCGCCTACCTGCGGCCGCAGGCCGCCCCCGTCACGCTGCCCGTCGAGCGCACCCAGCCGCGCGTCGGGGCCGAGGAGACCGGACGGGCCATGCGGCAGTTCGCACGGCCCGCGATGTCGGGACCCGTGACGCTCACCGTCGCCGGGAAGCGCATACCCATCAGCCCCGCCGTGCTCGGCGAGCACCTGAAGATGACCCCCGACGGCCAGAGCCGTCTCGTGCCGTCCCTCGACTCCAAGGGCCTGCTCGCCGACCCGGCCCTGGCCCGCCCGCTCGAGGAGGCCACCCGGATCCCCCGCGACGCCGAGCTCGGCGTCGGCGCGGACGGCCGCGTGGTCCTGGGAGACCCCGGCAGCGCGGGCCGGCAGGTCACCCAGGCGGCGCTCGGCAAGGCGGTGCTGCCCCTGCTGACCCGTTCGGGCGCGGACCGCAGCGCCGAGGTCCCCACCGTCGCGGTCCAGCCGGACCTCACGAGCGCCGAGGCGCGGCGGCTCGGCATCAAGGAGAAGGTCTCCTCCTTCACCGTGGCCTTCCCGGCCGCCCCGTACCGCACCACGAACATCGGCCGGGCCGTGGAGCTCATCAACGGCTCGGTGGTCCTTCCGGGCGAGGAGTGGAGCTTCAACCGCACCGTCGGCGAGCGCACCCCGGAGAACGGCTTCGTCGACGGAATCATGATCAACGACGGCCAGTACGTGAAATCCCCCGGCGGCGGCGTGTCGGCGGTCGCCACCACCATGTACAACGCCGCGTTCTTCGCGGGCCTGCAGCTCGTCGAGCACGGCGCCCACTCCTTCTACATCGAGCGCTACCCCGAGGGCCGCGAGGCCACCGTCGCGTGGGGCACCCTCGACCTGCGCTGGATCAACGACTCCGGCCACCCCCTCTACATCCAGGCCGAATCCAACGACACCTCGCTGACCATCACCCTCCTGGGCACGAAGAGGTACGAGGAGGTACGGGCGACCAAGGGGCCGCGCACCCGCGTCACCGAACCCGGCAAGCGGACGGGCAGCGGACCCACCTGCGAGGTGCAGACCCCGCTGGAGGGCTTCGACGTCACCGTGGGCCGCGTCTTCGTGCAGGGCGGCCGGGAAGTCAAGCGCGAGGAGTTCGCGACCCACTACACGCCGCGCGACGAGGTCACCTGCACCCCGCAGCCCGAGCCGACCGGGTCGCCGACCCCCTCCGCGACGCCCACGGACGGCCCGACGGCGGCACCCGTCAGGTGACCGTCCCGGCGCGCTGTGTGCGCTTCGCGGGTCCCGGACGCCGCGAAGTGCTACAACTGGGATCGTGACCCTTCCTCGCCACCCGTGCCGGGCACGTCGGTGCGGTCACCCCTAGGCAACAGAACCAGAAGCGTCGCCGGCCAGGTGTTCGTCCTCCAGGTGGCGATCGTGGTGTTGCTCGCCGCCGGCGCACTCCTGGCCCTGGTGCTCCAGTCGCGACACGACATCGACCGGGAAGCGCGCAGCCGGTCGGTGGCCGTCGCCCAGACCTTCGCGCACTCCTTGGGGCTGCAGGAGGCGCTGAAGGCGCCCGATCCGGCCGCCGTCCTGCAACCCCTCGCGGAGGCCACGCGCAAGGACGCGGGGGTGGACTTCATCGTGGTGATGGACACCCACGGCATCCGTTACAGCCACCCCCAGCCGGAGCGCATCGGACAGCGCTTCGTCGGCACGATCGAGCCCTCGCTCGCCGGACGGGTCCATACCGAGAGCGTGCAGGGTCCGCTGGGCAAGGAGATCCAGGCGGTCGTGCCGGTCACCGCGCCGGACGGCAAGGTCGTCGCCCTGGTCTCGGCGGGCCTGACCGTGGAGAACGTGACCGGGGTCCTCGACCGCCAGCTCCCCGTCATCCTCCTGGCCATCGCCACGGGCCTGGCCCTGGCCACCGGCGGCACGGCCCTCATCAGCCGACGGCTGCGCCGGCAGACCCACGGGCTCGGCACGCAGGAGATGACCCGCATGTACGAGCACCACGACGCGGTGCTCCACTCCGTCCGCGAAGGCGTGCTGATCACCGACGGTGACGGGCGGCTGCTCCTGGCGAACGACGAGGCCAAACGGCTGCTGGGCCTGCCGGACGACGCCGAGGGCCGCCACATCGGGGACGTACCGGGCCTGGACCGCCGGATGGCGGACCTGCTGCTGTCCGCCCGGGTGGCCACCGACGAGGTGCTCGAGACCGGGGACCGGCTGCTCGTGGTCAACCAGCGGCCCACCCACACCCGGGGCCGGGCGGAGGGCCTCGCGGTCACCATCCGCGACTCCACCGAGATGCGGCTGCTGACCAGCCGCGCCGATACGGCCCGCCGACGGCTCAAGCTGCTCTACGACGCCGGCGTGGACATCGGCACCACCCTCGACGTGGTCCGGACGGCGGAGGAGCTCGCCGCCGTCACCGTCCCCCGGTTCGCGGACTTCGTCACCGTCGACCTGGCCGATCCGGTGCTCGACGGCGACGAGCCCGGCCCGGGGGCCGACATGCGGCGCACGGCCGTCGGCGGCATCCGCTCCGACCACCCCCTCTACCCCCTCGGCCGGCTGATCGACTTCCTCCCCTCCACCCCGCAGGCCCGGGGCTACGGCACCGGCCAGGCCGAGCTGGTGCCCGACCTGGCCGACGCGCCGGGCTGGCAGGCCCAGGACCCGCCGCGCGCCCGGGCCATCGTCGACTACGGGATCCACTCCCTCATCGCGGCCCCGCTGACGGCCAGGGGCGTCGTGCTCGGCGTGGTCAACTTCTGGCGGTCGCAGAAACCCGAGCCCTTCGACGAGGACGACCTGTCCCTGGCCGAGGAACTCGTCGCCCGCGCCGCGATCAGCATGGACAACGCCCGCCGCTACACCCGCGAGCACGCCCTCGCCGAAACGCTCCAGCGCAGCCTGCTGCCGCGCGCCCTGCCCGAGCAGAGCGCCATGGACGTGGCGCACTTCTACCTGCCCGCGCAGTCCGGGGTCGGCGGGGACTGGTTCGACGTCATCCCGCTGCCGGGCAGCCGGGTGGCCCTGGTCGTGGGAGACGTCGTCGGGCACGGCCTGCACGCCGCGGCCACCATGGGGCGGCTGCGCACGGCGGTGCACAACTTCTCCTCCCTCGACCTGCCCCCCGACGACCTGCTGGCCCGGCTCGACGACCTCGTCCAGCGCATCGACCACGACGACGACGGGGACGGCGAGGGCACGCACACCGGCGTCCTGGGCGCGACCTGCCTGTACGCCGTGTACGACCCGGTGACCCAGACCTGCACCATGGCGCGGGCGGGGCACCTGCCACCCCTGATGGTCACCCCCGACGGCACGGCACAGATCGTCGAACTGCCGACCGGCCCCCCGCTCGGCCTGGGCGGCATGCCCTTCGAGACGGCGGAGGTGCACCTGCCGGAGGGCAGCCAGCTCGTGCTGTACACGGACGGGCTGGTGGAGGAACGCACCCGGGACATCGCCGAGGGCCTGGAGCTGCTGCGCACCGCGCTGAGCCGCCCCGGCCGGGACCCGTACGAGAGCTGCCGGGCCGTGCTCGACGCCCTGCTGCCCGCGCGGCCGAGCGATGACGTGGCGCTGCTCATCGCCCGGACGCGGATCCTCGGCCCGGACCGGGTCGCCCAGTGGGACGTGCCCTCCGACCCGAGCGCGGTGGGCGCCGTGCGCAACGCCGCCTCGGGCAAGCTCGACGAGTGGGGCCTGGGGGAGCTGGGCTTCGCCACGGAACTCATCCTCAGCGAGCTCGTCACCAACGCCCTGCGCCACGGGCGCGCGCCGGTGCGGGTGAGGCTGCTGCACGACCACACGCTCACCTGCGAGGTGTGGGACGCCAGCAGCACCGCCCCGCACCTGCGGTACGCCGCGACCACGGACGAGGGCGGGCGCGGGCTGTTCCTCGTGGCGCAGCTCAGCGACCACTGGGGCACCCGGTACACGCCCGACGGCAAGGTCATCTGGGCGGAGCAGGCGCTGCCCGGCTCCGCCTGACGGAAATCTGCACACCGTGTGCGCGAACGGGCCCGCCCGCGTTCACCGTTGCGCGAGATGTCGGACATGCCCCATGCGGTTGCTGATGGTCTGTCCCTTATCTTCCCCGCGGACACCGGACCCCGCATTTCCGTTACTCGATCTCGCAGAGAAGCTGTGACCATTCGGTGAACGAAGCGCCACACCCGCACTTCGAGCAACTCATCCGCCCGTGAAAGGGCGTCAACGGGATTGGCCGGGTGGCCCGTTCGCGTGCTTTCATCATGCCGCTGCGGCCGTCGGAAGAATGCGGCCGAGTTCCCCCTGCACAGGAAAGGTGCGCAATCATGCGTGACAACATCGAGACCCGTGAGATCGACGACACCGAGCTGGACGCCGTCTCCGGCGGTGTCATCAGCGTCTCCGGCGGCCTCGCCGGCGCCGTGTCCGGCGACGTCCGCACCGTGGTGGGCGTCGTGGGCTCCCTCGACACCGTCCAGGCGGCGCAGGGTCTCGTCGCGGGCGTCCCGGGCCTGGTCTCGGGCGTCACCGGCGTTTCCGTGAACCTCGGCCGCGCCGGCCTCTGAGCCGATAGTGCGCACGAACCCCGGAGTGCCCCCCACGGCTCCGGGGTTCGTGCAATGGGGTCCAGGCGTCGACGAATCCGGTCGAACGAATCCAGTCGAGCGAATGCAGCTGCGCGCATGCAGTTGAACGAATGCAGTTGAAGGAATAGTCCGTGCAGTTTCGCCAAAAGGCTCTTTCCAAGCTGCAATCACCCGAAGAACTCGACCTGCCCGTACGCTTCGCGCGCCCGCAAGGACGCCTCGTCCTGGCCGTCACGGTCCTCGTCATGGCCGCCGCGGCCTTCTGGGCCCTCACCGGCACCGTCTCCTCCAAGATGAGCGCACCCGGCATCCTCACGCGCGCCGAGGGCAGTTACGTGCTCCAGAGCCCCGTCGCGGGACAGGTGACCGAGGTCCTCGCCGAGGAGGGCCGGCTGCTGGCCCCCGGCACGCCCCTGCTCACCATCCGTACGGAGCAGGGCGACAAGCCCGTGCGCGCGGTGACCGGCGGCCGGCTGACGACGCTCGTCGCCCGGGTGGGCTCGGTCGTCACGACCGGCGCGGACGTGGCCACCCTGGAACACGTGAAGAACCCGGACGACCCCCTGGTGGCCGTGCTGTACGTGCCGGGCGCCGGCGGCGCGGCGATCACGGTGGGAGCACCCGTCGACCTCACCGTCCAGTCCGTCCCCCAGCGGCAGTTCGGCGTACTGCGCGGCCGCGTCACCGCGGTCGGCCGCGCCCCCCAGACACCCGCGCAGATCAGCGGCTTCCTCGGCGACAAGGGCCTCGCCGACCAGTTCTCCCGGCAGGGCAACCCGGTCGCGGTCCTCGTGAAGCTGGAGCGCTCCTCCACCACGAAGTCCGGCTACGCGTGGTCCTCCACGGACGGGCCCCCCTACGCCGTCGAGTCCGCCACCCCGGTCACCGGCGCCGTCCACCTCGCCGCGCAGCGCCCCGTCGACTGGCTGCTGCCGTGAGCGCCCCCCGCAGGGCCGCCCCCCACAGCCGCCCCCGCCGCAGGTCCGCGCACGCCCCCACGTCCCGCAAGGCGCCCCGGGCCGCCGCGCGGGCCGCCACGCCCCGGACCGTACGCACCCCCACCGTGCTCCAGATGGAGGCGGTGGAGTGCGGAGCCGCCGCCCTGGCCATGGTGCTCGGCCACTACGGCCGCCACGTCCCGCTGGAGGAGCTGCGCATCGGCTGCGGCGTCTCCCGCGACGGCTCCCGCGCCAGCAACCTCCTCAAGGCCGCCCGCGGTTACGGGCTGAAGGCCAAGGGCATGCAGATGGACCTGGCCGCACTCGCCGAGGTGAGAGCCCCGGCCGTGCTCTTCTGGGAGTTCAACCACTACGTCGTCTACGACGGCACGGGCCGCCGCTTCGGCCGCCGGGGCGTCTACGTCAACGACCCCGCCAAGGGCCGCCGTTTCGTACCCATGGACGAGTTCGACACCAGCTTCACCGGGGTCGTGCTCACCTTCGAGCCCGGCGACGGCTTCCGCCGCGGCGGCCGCAAGCCCGGCGTCCTGGGCGCCATACCGGCCCACCTGCGCGGCACGTCGGGCACCCTGGCCGCCGCCGTCCTCTCCAGCCTCCTGCTGGTGGCCGTCGGCGCGTCGGTGCCCGCCCTCAGCCGCACGTACATCGACATGTTCCTCATCGGCCGGCAGACGTCCCTGCTGGGCGTGCTGTTCGCGGCCATGGCCGTCACCCTCGTCCTCACCGCCGTGCTCACCGCGCTGCAACAGGCCAATCTGCTGCGCGGGCGCATCATCTCCTCCACCCTCGGCAGCGCCCGGTTCCTGCGGCACCTGCTGCGGCTCCCCGTCACCTTCTACTCCCAGCGCAACCCGGCCGACCTGGTCCAGCGCCTGCAGTCCAACGACGCGGTCGCCGAAACCCTCGCCCGCGACCTGGCCGCCGCGGGCGTGGACGCCGTCGTGGTCGTGCTGTACGCCGTGCTGCTGTGGACCTACGATCCGCAGCTCACCGTCGTCGGCGTGCTGATCGCGCTGCTCAACGTGGTGGCCATGCGCGTCGTGATCCGCCTCAGGGCGACCGGCACCCAGAAGCTGCGCGCGGAGAGCGCCCGGCTGACGAACACCTCCTACAGCGGCCTCCAGCTCATCGAGACGATGAAGGCCACCGGCGGCGAGGACGGCTTCTTCCGCCGCTGGGCCGGACAGCACGCCGTCACCCTCGACGTACAGCAGCGGCTCGGGGTACCCGGCGCGTGGCTGGCGATCGTCGCGCCCACGTTGGCGGCCCTCAACAGTGCGCTGATCCTGATGATCGGCGGCCTGCGCGCGGTCGAGGGGCACCTGTCCGTCGGCCTGCTCGTCGCCTTCCAGGCCCTGGTGACCAGCTTCACCGCGCCGATCTCCCGGCTGGGCGGCGTCGCCGGGCGGATCCAGGACTTCGCGGCCGACGTCGCCCGCCTCAAGGACGTCGAGAACTTCCCCGTCGACCCGGTCTTCTCCCGGCGCGAGCCCGCCTCGGGGACCCGCCGCCTCAAGGGCCACGTGGAGCTGGACCACGTCACCTTCGGCTACAGCCCGCTGGACGCGCCCCTGCTCAAGGACTTCTCCCTGTCGGTCGGCCCCGGGCAGCAGGTCGCCCTCGTCGGCGGCTCCGGAAGCGGCAAGTCCACCGTGTCACGGCTGATGTCCGGCCTCCACACCCCCTGGCAGGGTGCCATCCGCATCGACGGGATGCGCCTGGAGGACATCCCGCGCAGCGCGCTGGCGGCCTCCGTGTCCTTCGTCGACCAGGACGTGTTCCTCTTCGAGGGCACCGTCCGCGACAACGTCACGCTGTGGGACCCCTCCATCCCCGACGAGGCCGTCATCGCCGCCCTCGAGGACGCGGCCGTCCACGACGTGGTCGCCCGCCGCCCGGGCGGCATCCACAGCCGCGTCGAGCAGGACGGCCGCAACTTCTCCGGCGGGCAGCGCCAGCGGCTCGAGATCGCCCGGGCCCTGGTGCGCCGCCCCAGCGTCATGGTCCTCGACGAAGTCACCAGCGCCCTGGACGCGGTGACCGAGCAGGCCGTCATCGACAACCTGCGGCGCCGCGGCTGCGCCTGCGTGGTCATCGCCCACCGGCTGAGCACCGTGCGCGACAGCGACGAGATCGTCGTCCTGGACCGGGGCACCGTCGTGGAACGCGGCCGCCACGAGTACCTGGTCGCCGCGGGGGGCCCGTACGCCGCCCTGGTCAAGGAGCACTGAAGTGACGTACGCGTACCAGGCGACGGCCCCCACCGCCGTGCCGCCGGACAGCGCCCCGGGCGCCCCCGGCGGGCCCTACGACCCGGTGGTCGCGGCCCTGGGCCAGTTGGGCTCCCCGGTCGACTGCACCGGTCTGCGCAGCCTGGCGCTGGAGGGCCCGCTCGTGCTCTGGCTCGTCGTGCACGGCGAACTGGACCTGTTCGCCGTCGATGCCGCGCAGGCCGGGCACTGGCACTTCCTGGGCCGGCTGGACGCGGGCACGCTGCTGCTGGGCCCGGTCGACGGCCCCGAACACACCCTGGTCGCCCGGCCCCTGCAGGGCTGTCTGCTGCGCCGCATCGAACTGCGCGAGCTGCCCGCCCCCGACCACGGCGCGCCCTACCCGCACGGGTGGGCCGACCAGGCGGAGTACGGCGCCCCGGCGGCACACCACCCCAGCCCCCTCGAGGACGCCTTCGCACGCGGCATCGGCCGCGGCCTGCGCGTGCTCTACCAGGCACCGCTCGACGGCCGGGCCGGCTCCGGCCACGGCGCGGCCGACGAGGACATCCTGTGGATGCAGGTCACCCCGGGCAGCGTGCAGTACGGGGCCGTGTACGAGCAGGGCGCGGCCGGCACCCTCCTGCTCGACCCGGCCATGTGGCAGGGCATGGTCGACCAGCAGTACCGGCTGCTGTACGCCCTGGACCGCTCCATCGAGGAGCTCGAGCGCGTCCACGAGGACCGGATGGCGGCCGGCATCGAGGCGGGCCAGGCAGCCCGCAGCCAGGCGGACCGGACACTGCTGGCCTCCATCGGCCGCTCCGGCGGCCGCCGCGTCCACCGCGGGGCGAGCGTGGACGCGACCCTCGCCGTGTGCCGCCTCGTGGCCGGCGAGGCCCGCATCACCCTGTCCGAACCGGGGGGCGCGGCGCCCGGGCGGACCGACCCCGTCGAACGCGTCGCGCTCGCCTCCCGGGTGCGCACCCGCACGGTCCGCCTCGCCGGGCGCTGGTGGCGGGAGAACAGCGGCCCCCTGGTGGGCCGTCGGGAGCAGGACGGCGCCCCGGTCGCCCTGCTGTGGCGGCGCGGCCGCTACGAGGCGGTCGACCCCGCCGCCGGCACGCGCGAGCGCATCGACGCACGCGCCGCGGCCGCCCTCGAACCGCGCGCCGTCATGTTCTACCGCCCGCTGCCCGACGGTCCGCCGAGCCTGCTCGCCCTGCTCCGCTTCAGCCTGCGCGGCACCCTGCCGGAGCTGCGCGGCCTCGCCCTGGGCGGGCTGGTCGCCGTGCTGCTGGGCGCACTGGTGCCCATCGCCACCGGCCGGGTGCTCGGCCGGTACGTCCCCCAGGGCGAGAACGACCTCATCGTGCAGACCGCGCTGGCGCTGGTCGCGACCGGCGTGGTCGCGGCGGCCTTCATGCTGCTGCAGAACCTGTCGGTCCTGCGCCTCGAGGGCCGCATCGAGGCCACTGTGCAGCCTGCGGTGTGGGACCGGCTGCTGAGGCTGCCGACGGCGTTCTTCGCCGGCCGCTCCACCGGCGAACTGGCCGGAGCGGCCATGGGCATCAGCGCCATCCGCGGCATGCTGGCCGGGACCGGCTCGGTCTGCGTCCAGGCGGGCGCCGTCGCCGCGATGAACCTCGTGCTGCTGCTCGTCTACAGCGTGCCGCTCGCGCTCGCGGCGCTCGCCATGCTCGTCGTCGTCGCGGCCGTCTTCCTGGGCTTGGGGCTGTGGCAGCTGCGCTACCAGCGCCGGCTGATCACGCTCGGCAACCAGCTCAACAACCGGGCCTTCCAGACCCTGCGCGGGCTGCCCAAGCTGCGCGTCGCCGCGGCCGAGAGCTTCGCCTACGCCGCCTGGGCCCGGGAGTTCGCCCGTACCCGCGAGCTGCACCAGCGCGTCGGCCGGGTGCAGAACGTGAGCACCGTGCTGGGCGCGGTGTACCTGCCGCTGTGCACGCTGGTGATGTTCGTCCTGCTGGCCGGACCGGCCCGCGGGGCCATGTCCGCCGCCGAGTTCCTCACGTTCAGCACCGCCCTGACCATGCTGATGTCCTCGGTCACGCAGCTGACCGGCGCGCTCCTGTCGGTCGCCGCCGTGCTGCCGATGTTCGAACAGGTCAAGCCGATCCTGCGGGAGCCGCTCGAGGCGGACCGCGGGGGCATCGCGCCGGGCGAGCTGACCGGCGCCCTCGAAGCCAAGAACCTGTCCTTCCGCTACTCGGACGACGGCCCGCCGGTCCTGGACGGAGTCGACTTCCGGGTGCGGGCGGGGGAGTTCGTGGCGATCGTCGGGGCCAGCGGCTGCGGCAAGTCGACCCTGCTGCGGCTGCTCATCGGTTTCGACAAGCCGCTCTCCGGCAGCGTCCTGTACGACGGCCAGGACCTGGCGGCGCTCGACCAGGCGGCCGTGCGCCGCCAGTGCGGCGTCGTCCTGCAAAACGCCCAGCCGTTCACCGGCTCGATCCTCGACTGCATCTGCGGCTCCGAGGCGTTCTCGCTCGAGGAGGCGTGGGAGGCCGCCGCCATGGCAGGGCTGGCCGAGGACATCAAGGCGATGCCGATGGGCATGCACACCATGCTCTCCGACGGCGGCGCCACCGTCTCGGGCGGCCAGCGCCAGCGGCTGATGATCGCCCAGGCCCTCATCCGCAAGCCGCGCGTCCTGTTCTTCGACGAGGCCACGAGCGCGCTGGACAACGAGGCCCAGCGGGTCGTCATCGAATCCACCCGCACCCTGCGCGCCACCCGCATCGTGATCGCCCACCGGCTGTCCACGGTCATGGACGCCGACCGGGTGATCGCCATGGAGGACGGCCGCATCGTCCAGCAGGGCCCGCCCGCGCAGCTGCTCGCCGACCCGGCGGGCCTTTTCCACGAACTGGTCCGCCGTCAGCTGAGCTGACCCGGCGGACGCATTCCGGGCATCCCGGGCCGCGGAGCCCCTGGCGGGAGCCGCGGAGCCCCTGGCGGGAGCCGCGGTGTCCCGGCCACGTCCGCGCGTTCGTTCAGGGGTTCACCACGACGGCGCACTAGAATGGCGGGTTGTTTGCCGCCGAACCGGAACAACCCGGGCAAACCCGGACTCCCTCGGCGACCCGGACGTTTCCGGGAACGAGACGCGAGGGCAGATGGCAGCCACACCGGAGCGCGGCGAACCCACTCTGCTCGACCACGGGGCAGCGCCCGGTGGAGCAACGCTCGAAGAGCCCGGGAAATCCGCCCTGTTCACCGCCGGGCCGACCGCCCCGCCGCGCACCCTCGTCGACATCCTCGACGCCTCCGTACGGGCGTACCCCGACGAGCCCGCGCTGGACGACGGCTCCGCGCAGGTGACCTACCGCGCCCTGGCCGCCGAGGTCGAGCGCGGGCGGCGCGCACTCGCCGCCGCCGGAGTGGGCCTCGGTGACCGGGTCGGCGTACGCGTGCCCTCCGGGACCAACGAGCTGTACGTGTCCATCCTGGCCGTACTCGCCGCGGGCGCCGCCTACGTGCCCGTCGACGCCGAAGACCCGGACGAGCGGGCCGAGCTGGTCTTCGCCGAGGCCGGCGTACGGGCCGTACTGGGCACCGGCCGGCGCATCGACACCACGGGAGCCGCACACGCCGGCCCCGCCGCCCGGCCCGGCCCCGAGCACGACGCGTGGATCATCTTCACCTCCGGCTCCACCGGCAAGCCCAAGGGCGTCGCCGTCAGCCACCGCAGCGCCGCCGCCTTCGTCGACGCCGAGGCCGCGCTGTTCCTCGCCGACGAGCCGATCGGACCCGGCGACCGGGTCATGGCCGGCCTGTCCGTCGCCTTCGACGCCTCCTGCGAGGAGATGTGGCTGGCCTGGCGCTACGGCGCCTGCCTGGTCCCCGTACCCCGCTCCCAGGTGCGCAGCGGCGCCGACCTCGGCCCCTGGCTGGTGGAACAGGAGATCACCGTGGTCTCCACGGTGCCGACCCTGGCCGCGCTCTGGGAACCCGAAGACCTGGGCGAGGTCCGGCTGCTCGTCTTCGGAGGCGAGGCCTGCCCGCCCGAGCTGACCCAGCGCCTGGTCACCGAGGGCCGCGAGGTGTGGAACACCTACGGCCCCACCGAGGCCACCGTCGTCGCCTGCGCCGCGCTCCTGACCGGCGAGGACCCGATCCGGATCGGCCTGCCGCTGAACGGCTGGGAACTGGCCGTGGTCGACGAGTCCGGCGAGCCCGTGCCCATGGGCGGCAGCGGCCAGCTCGTCATCGGCGGCGTCGGCCTCGCCCGCTACCTCGACCCCGAGAAGGACGCCGAGAAGTACGCCCCGCTGGAATCCCTCGGCTGGCAGCGCGCCTACCGCAGCGGCGACCTCGTCCGCGCGGAGCCCGAAGGGCTGGTCTTCCTCGGCCGCGGCGACGAGCAGATCAAGCTCGGCGGCCGCCGCATCGAGCTGGGCGAGGTCGACGCCGCGCTCCAGGCCCTGCCCTGCGTGGCCGGCGCAGCCGCCGCCGTACGCACCGCACGCAGCGGCAACCAGCTGCTCGTCGGATACCTCGTCACCCAGGAGGGCTGGGACCACGCGGCGGCCGTGGAGCGGCTGCGCGCCGAACTGCCCGCGGCCCTCGTACCCCTGCTCGCACCCGTCGAGGAGCTGCCGACCCGCACCTCCGGCAAGGTCGACCGCGACGCGCTGCCCTGGCCGCTGCCGGAAGCCGAGGCCGGCGGCCCCGCCGAGCAGCTGTACGGCACCGAGGCCTGGCTCGCCGAGCAGTGGACCGAGACCCTCGGAGTCGCCGTCACCGGCGCCGCCGACGACTTCTTCGCCATCGGCGGCAACAGCCTCGCCGCGGCCCGGCTCACCACCCGGCTGCGCGCCCGCTACCCGAGCGCGGCCGTACTCGACATCTACCAGCAGCCCACCCTGCGCAAGCTGGCCCGGCGGCTGGAGAAGTCCGCACAGGACGACGGCAGGGCCCGGACCGTCGCGCCGGTCCCGCTGCGCGCCCAGGTGATCCAGACGGCCTTGCTGCTCCCGCTGTTCACCCTGGTCGGCCTGCGCTGGACGGTGGCGCTGCTGGCCCTCGGCAACGTCCTGCACCGGCTGGGGCCCTGCCCGTGGGCACCGACCGCCCCCTGGTGGCTCGTCGCCGCGGGCGCGGCGCTGCTCTTCAGCCCGCCCGGCCGCCTCGTGCTCGCCGCGGGCGGCGCACGCTTGCTGCTGCGCGGGGTCAAGCCGGGCCGCTACCCGCGCGGCGGGAGCGTCCACCTGCGGCTGTGGACGGCCGAGCGGCTGGCCGAGTACACCGGCGCCACCTCCCTGACCGGCTCCTGGTTGCAGCGCTACGGCCGCGCCCTCGGCGCCAGGATCGGCCCCGAGGTGGACCTGCACTCCTTGCCGCCGGTCACCGGCCTGCTCAAGCTCGGCCGCGGCTGCGCCGTGGAATCCGAGGTGGACCTCTCCGGGCACTGGCTGGACGGGGACCGCCTCGAGATCGGCGCGGTCAAGGTCGGAGCGGGCGCGGTCGTCGGCACCCGCAGCATGCTCTTCCCCGGCGCACGCGTCGGCAAGCGGGCCGAGGTGGCCCCCGGCTCCGCCGTGGCCGGACAGATCCCGACCGGCCAGCGCTGGGCCGGAGCGCCCGCCGGCAAGCTCGGCAGGGCCAAGCACAACTGGCCCAAGGAACGCCCGCCGCGCGCGGCCCACTGGCGGGCCGTGTACGGGGCGACCGGCCTGTGCCTCACGGCCCTGCCCGCGCTCGCCATCCTCCCCGCCCTGCTCGTGATGAGCCGTTTCGTGCCCGCCGGCGCCGGGCTCGGTGCGGCCCTGCGCGGAGCGCTGTTCGCCGTGGTGCCCGGGGCGCTCGCCTTCGGCTGCGCCTACGCCCTGCTCCTGCTGGGCTGTGTACGCCTGCTCAGCCTCGGGCTGCGGACGGGAACCCACCCGACCCACAGCCGGATCGGCTGGCAGGCCTGGACGGTCACCCAGCTGATGGACCTGTCCCGGGACACCCTCTTCCCGCTGTACGCGGGGCTGATCACACCGGTGTGGCTGCGCCTGCTCGGCATGAAGATCGGCCGGGGAGCGGAGGTCTCCACGGTGCTCGCGCTGCCCAGCCTCACCACCGTGGGCGAGGGCGCGTTCCTCGCCGACGACACCCTTACCGCGCCCTACGAACTGGGCGGCGGCTGGATGCGGATCGGACACTCCGAGATCGGCCGCCGGGCCTTCCTCGGCAACTCCGGAATGACCGCGCCCGGCCGTACCGTCCCGGACGACGGTCTCGTCGGCGTGCTGTCCGCCACCCCGAAGAAAGCGAAGAAGGGCAGCTCGTACCTGGGCCTGCCGCCCGTCCGGCTGCCGCGGTCCACCGCCGACGCCGACCAGAGCCGCACGTACGATCCGCCCCTGCACTTGCTGTGGGCGCGGGGGCTGGTGGAGCTGTGCCGGCTCGTGCCGGTCTTCTGCTCGTCCGCCCTGGCCGTACTGACCGTGGCGGCGCTCTGCGCGCTCAGCGGCAGCGGCGGTCTGGGGATCGGGGGGACCGCGCTGCTGTCCGGAGCGGTGCTGCTCGCCGCCGGCTTCGCCGCGTGCGCGGTCTCGGTGGCCGCGAAGTGGCTGCTGGTGGGCCGCCACCGGGCGGGTGAGCACCCGCTGTGGAGCGGCTTCGTGTGGCGCAACGAGCTGGCCGACACCTTCGTCGAGGTACTGGCCGTGCCGTGGCTGGCCGGATCGGTGCCCGGCACGCCGCTGATGGCCCTGTGGCTGCGCGGGCTGGGGGCCCGGATCGGCCGCGGCGTGTGGTGCGAGAGCTACTGGCTGCCCGAAACGGACCTGGTGGAACTGGGTGACGCGGTCAGCGTGAACCGCGGATGCGTGGTGCAGACACACCTCTTCCACGACCGGATCTTGAGGACGGATACTGTGGTCCTCCGCGAGGGCGCCACCCTGGGCCCGGGCGGAATCGTCCTGCCCGGGAGCACGGTCGGGGCCCGCAGCACCCTGGGTCCCGCCTCCCTCGTGATGGCCGGGGAATCCGTGCCCGCCGACTCCCGCTGGCTGGGCAATCCGATCGAGGCGTGGCGGTCCTGACGGGGCCAGAACGGAAGCGGCAGTGAACGGCCAGCACACAGCGGCAGCGGACCCGTACTTCCCGGCCAACGGCGACTCCCGTTACCGCGTGCACCGGTACGAACTCGCTCTGGAATACCGTCCCGGCCCCAACCGGCTGACCGGGACGGCCCGGCTCAGCGCCATCGCCGGACGGGCGCCGCTCGCGGAGTTCCACCTGAACCTGGCCGAGTTCAAAATAGGCCGGGTCCTGCTCAACGGCCGGGCCCCGCACTACACGCACCGCGGCGGCAAGCTCCGCGTCCGGCCCGCCAAGCCGCTGCCGGCCGGTGCCGCGTTCACCGTGGAAGTCCACTGGGCGGGCAACCCCAAGCCGGTGCGCAGCCCCTGGGGCGGACTGGGCTGGGAGGAACTGACCGACGGCGCGCTGGTGGCCAGCCAGCCGGTCGGCGCCCCTTCCTGGTACCCGTGCAACGACCGGCCCGCCGACAAGGCCTCGTACCAGATCTCGGTCAACACCCCCTCCGCCTACACGGTGGTCGCCGGCGGCCGCCTCCTCACCCGGACCACCAAGGCCAGCACGACCACCTGGGTGTACGAGCAGTCCGCGCCGACCTCCAGCTACCTGGTCGGCCTGTCCATCGGCATGTACCAGACCGTGCTGCTCGGCGACCCCGGACTCGGCGGCGTCCCGCAGAGCGCCCACGTACCGGCGCACCTGCTGCCGCGGTTCTCCCGCGACTTCGCGCGGCAGCCGGCCATGATGCAGCTGTTCGAGGAACTGTTCGGGCCCTACCCGTTCGGCGAGTACGCGGTGGTCGTCGCCGACGAGGAACTGGACGTCCCGGTGGAAGCCCAGGGCCTGTCCCTGTTCGGCGCCAACCACGTGGACGGGGTCCGCGGTTCGGAGCGCCTCATCGCCCACGAACTGGCGCACCAGTGGTTCGGCAACAGCGTGACCGTCGCCGACTGGCGGCACATCTGGCTGAACGAGGGCTTCGCGAAGTACGCCGAGTGGCTCTGGTCGGAGCGCTCCGGCGGCCGCACCGCGCACGAGCTGGCGACGGCGGCGCACCGGCTGCTGGCCTCGCAGCCGCAGGACCTGCGGCTGGCCGACCCGGGCCGCAAGCTGATGTTCGACGACCGGCTGTACCAGCGCGGCGGCCTCGCCGTGCACGCGGTCCGCCGCGCCCTGGGCGACTCCGCGTTCTTCCGCATGCTGCGCGACTGGGCCGGGGTGCACCGCCACGGCGTGGTGACCACCGACGCGTTCACCGCTCACGTGGCCCGCTACGCCACCGAGCCGCCGGACGGCCTGCTGGCGGCCTGGCTGCACGAGCCGGCGCTGCCGCCGCTGCCGTAGGCCGGGCCGCTCGCGACGCAGGGGCGACATGGCACTGCCCCGCCGTCCCCCAAGGGGGCGGCGGGGCAGTGCCGTTGCGCAGTTGCGCGGTTGCGCCGCTGCGCCGCAGGCCGATCAGCCCAGGACAGGGGCCGGTTGCGCCACCGCAGCATCGGCTTCGGCCGTACGCGGAGCCAGGAGCCGCTGGGCCAGCACGCCGAACACGATCGCGAACACCGCCCAGAGCACGACCTGCACGGCCAGCGAGGCGACCCGGAACTCCCACAGCAGGGCCGCGGGGAAACCGGCCTTGACCGCGTCGTCGTTGTCCGGCAGGAACGCGAACGCGAGGCCGACGGCGACGACGAAGCCGGCGCCGGCGGCCAGGCTCGCGTTCCAGTTGCCCAGACGCGGGGCCAGCCGACGGCCCGCGATGACCGCGCCGACGCCGAGCAGCACGCTGAGCAGGATCATCAGGAAGAACAGCGTGGTGCGCTGCCCGATGGTGTCCGGGTTCCCGACGGCCGGGGGAGTGGCGGGGTACTTCAGGAACGGCACCAGGTAGACGGTGGTGAAGGCCGCCGCCGCGGTGAGGGCCGCCGTCGCCCGCGGGCTGAACCCGCCCACGCGCCCGAGGGCGAAGGAGAACGCCAGGGCCGCGATGCCGCCGAGGGCGACACCGTAGACGAGGACACCCGTGGCCAGACCGGCGGTCGACTGCACCGGCCGGCTGACCAGTTCCTCCTCCTCTTCCTCCATCGCGGCCGCGCCGCCGTGCCCGGCGTGCGCGCTCGCCGCGTCCTGGGCGGCCTGGGCCTCCTCCACGGCGATCGAGCCGTTGACGGGCGGCTCACCCACGACGTAGGCGACGGCGAAGGCGAAGAGCCCGGCGATCAGGCCGGCGAGCATGCCACGGACCAGGAGCACTCTGACAGTTGAGGCGTACATGTGCGCGGCCTCTCAGTGGCAGGGGAAGCCGAGCAGATGACGACCGTCGTGCACCCACTCGTGCACTCCGGCACCGGAGAACACGGACGTGGCGCCCTGCTCGGCGCCGACGAAGTACAGGGCGACGAGCATCAGGAGCCCGACGAAAAGGGCCCAGGGCAGTACCGCGCGCACGGGCAGCGGGGCCGGCAGGGAGCCGGAAGGGGTGGGGATGGCGGTGGAGACGACAGCCTCGGCCATGGTGGAACCTCCTCGGGGAACACGCGTCCCAGTACGGTGGTGCAGGACGACGGTCCGCGGGTCTGACTCGCCGCGACGCACCCCGAGGGGTGCCACCGCAGCACACAGTGGCGCGACCATGCCGGATTCACACCGGACTTCCGTCTCGCCGTCGTCACTCTGTTGAAATGTCGCCCGACCGTACCGCGTGCCGCACCCATCGCCAAGGGCGTGAGGCCCGCATCACTTCCGCACGCCCCCTCAGTAGGGTGGCGGCCCGTTGACTTCCGAAGACCGCGACCGCAAAGGCCCCGATGACAGTCCGGCTGACCCTGATCTCCCCCGCGACGAGCGAAGCCCTGCGCGAAGTCCGGTTCGACGACGAGAGCCCCCTCGATCCGGCGGGCACCGCCCGCGCCGAGGCCGCCGCCGCCGCGATCGCCCCGCCCACCCGCGCGTACACCTCCCCCTCGCTCCGCTGCCGCCAGACGGCCCGGGCCCTGGGCCTGCGGGCGGAGCCCTCGGCGGAACTGGCCGGCTGCGCCATGGGGCGCTGGCGGGGACAGACCCTGGACGCGGTCGCCGCCGCCGAGGCGGACGCCGTCGCCACCTGGCTGGCGGACCCGACCGCGGCACCGCACGGCGGGGAATCGCTGCGGGACGTACGGATCCGGGTCGCCGCCTGGTTCGACGCCCTGTCCGACCCGTCCGACGGGTCCGAACACATCACGGCCGTCGTGGAACCCGACGTGATCCGCGCGGCCGTGCTCCACGCCCTGGCGGCACCCGACGAGGCGTTCTGGCGCATGGACGTCCGCCCCCTCACGGCGCTCCACTTCACCGGCCGCGCGCAGCGCTGGAACCTGCGCATCGGAAGCACGCCGTAGCGACCGGCCGGGAGGGGTGCCGTGGGTCCCTCGTTCGCCCGTCACCGGTCGCGGAGTCGTGAACGGCACGGAAGGGTTGGTGCGCGAGCGGACCGCCTCGCACCCCCACCGAAGGAGGGCCGTCATGGCCGACAAGAATTCCAACAAGAAATCGAAGGTCGATGTCGAGCTCGACGATCAGGGACGGGTCATCCTCACGGACCCCGAACTCGCGAGCAGGCTGCAGGGAATGGCTGCGGGAAGCCGGGTCCGGCGCAGCACCCCGATCATCAACATCAACTGCCCTTGCGGTCCGCCGGAGATGTAGCCGTCCGGGCACCGAGCGGGCCTGCTGCCCGGCCGCGCCACACCCGGCAGGGCACGCAGGCCCGCGCAGGGCCGGTCCGCCCACGCAGACATCCCTGCGTACATCCGTACGTGCATTCGACTCGACGTCAGGGCGCGACCATGAACCAGACACCCCCTCTCCCTTCCTCTTCCCCTCCTCCCCCTTCCCCGTCCCCCTCGCCCTCCCCGCTCCGCGATGGCGCGACTTTCGAAGACGAACTCGCCGCCGCGCTCACCGACCGATCGCTGCACCTGATCGTGCTGCCCACCGAGCAGTGCAATTTCCGCTGCACCTACTGCTACGAGGACTTCGCGATCGGCCGCATGCAGCCGCCGACCGTCCAGGGCATCAAACTCCTCCTCGCCCGTCGGATGGGCGATCTCCGCAATCTGAACGTCTCGTGGTTCGGGGGCGAACCCCTCCTCGCGCGGACGATCGTGGAGGACATCTCCTCCTTCATCGTCGATTCGATGTCGGCCGCGCCGCATCTCGACTACGCCGGTGACGTGACCACCAACGGCTACCACCTGGACGTTTCCACGGCGGAGAGGTGGGAGCGACTGGGCATCCGCTCCTACCAGATCTCACTCGACGGCCCGGAAGCGGTGCACGACACCACGCGCCGCAGAGCCAACGGCGGCGGGTCCTTCCAGCAGATCTGGAGCAACCTCCTCGCCCTTCGCCGGAGCAGCCTGCCGATCCGCATTCTCCTCCGTATTCACCTGACCCCGGCCAATGTGCCGTCCATGCGGGAATTCCTTCCGGAACTCCGGGACACCTTCCTCGAAGACGACCGATTTTCGGTACGGCTCAAGCCGATCGAGAAGCTGGGCGGGCCGAACAACGACGGCATCGACGTCCTCGACCGCGAAGCGCGCGACCGCATCCACGACGATCTCAGCAGCCTGCTCCGGACGGGCGCGCCCGCCCGCGCGGGCGGGACCCGAACGGAACCCTGCTACGCCTCGCGCCCGAACTCCCTGGTGATCCGCGCGAACGGGAGCATCGGCAAGTGCACGGTGGCCCTCGGCGACCCGTCCAACACCATCGGCCGGATCAGGCCGGACGGCGTCCTGGAGATCGACGGCGACCAGCTCTCCCCGTGGGTGCGCGGCTGGACGGGCCAGGACCGGGCCGCGCTGACCTGCCCGTACGCCGGCCTGCCGCGCCCTCCGCGAGAACTCTTGCACATCGGCACGCGGCCCCCCGGCTGACACCGGGGCACGACTCAAACCGGCACCGACAGCGAAGCCGACGCCGTCCGCCGCTCCCGCCGATATGCCCCAGGTGGGGCGCCGAAGTGCCGCTTGAATGCCTTCGCGAACGCGAACTCCGATGTGTAGCCAACGTTCTCGGCCACGGCGCTCAGCGAGCCGACCGTCTCGCGCAGCATCCGCGCCGCGAGGGCCATCCGCCACGTCGTCAGGTAGCTGAGCGGCGGCTCGCCTACCACCGTGGTGAACCGCCGGGCGAACGCGGCGCGCGACAGCCCGGCCCTGCTCCCCAGCGATTCGACGGTCCACGGATGCGCCGGGTCGTCGTGGATCGCTTTCAGCGCCGGGGCGATCAACGGGTCGTTCAGTGCCGAGGCCCAGCCCTGCGTCTGCTCCCTGGGCAACTCGGCGTACCAGGACCGCAGAATATAGAGAAGCAGCAGATCGACGAGCGCCGTGACCACTGAGTCCGAACCCGGCTGAGGCCGGTGGATCTCGGCGCAGAGCTGGTCGACCGCCGAGCGCAGCGCCGGATGGCGACCGGGGCTGGCCGGGAGGTGGATGACCTCCGGGAGGTCGCCGAGCAGCGGATGCGGCCGGTCGATATCGAGGTGATAGGCCCCGCATACCAGCACGCTGCGGGCGCCGTCGCCCTCGACGGTGAAACGCCCGATCGGCGAGGAGGTGTCGACGCGGTCGGGTTCGAAGGCGACCAGCTCGCTGGTGACCGCGTCACAGATGGCGTGATCGGTGCCGCGCCGCAGGAACACGACGTCGCCGGGGCCCAGGGCTATCGGATCGCCGCCGACCGGCAGGAGAAAGCAGTGTCCTTCGACGACGACGTGAAATCCGGCTCCCGCGATGGGCTGGAAACGCACACCCCACGGCGCCTGCGCGTCGGTACGGACAACAGACGGACGACCGGTGCGCAGGGCCGCGAGCGTGTCGCTGAGTATGTCCATTCACTCACCATAGTGTGCTGAGGTCGAGACGATCAGACAAAGAATCGAGACTTCAGCCCATTCGTTGTCTCGGTCGTGGCACGTAGCGTCCTCGCCATGAACAACACAGCAGACACCCAGCGTGTCGTCGTCATAGGTGGTACCTCCGGCATCGGCTTCGCCGTTGCGCAGGCCGCAGCGACTCAGGGCTCGAACGTGGTCGTCGCCTCCAGCAGCCAGGACCGGGTCGACCTGGCGGTGAAGAAGCTCGGTGGCCCGACCGAAGGCATCTTGCTGGACGTCGCCGACGAGGCCGCGCTCGCCGCCTTCTTCGACCGGATCGGCGAGCTCGACCACCTCGTCTACACGGCGGGCGAGTCCTTGCTGCTGAAGCCGCTCGCCGACCTCACCGCCGAGGAGTCCCGAGCGTTCTTCGAGCGCCGCTTCTGGGGTGCCCTGCTCGCCGCGAAGTACGCGACGCCGAAGCTCCGTCCCGGCGGCTCGATCACCTTCACCTCCGGCGCCTTCGCCACCCGGCCCGCCCCCGGAGCCTCGCTCGGCGCGAGCATCACAGCAGCCGTCGAGGGTCTGACACGAGCCCTAGCCTTGGAACTCGCCCCACTGCGGGTCAACGCGGTCCGCCTCGGCGCGATCCGCACCGAGCTTTGGGACAGCACCCTGCCCGAGCCGGAGGCCTTCCTCCACGCGCAAGGCAGCGGCCTCCCCGTGCAGCGCGTCGGCAGCCCCGAGGAGGCTGCGGCGGCCTACCTCTACCTCCTGAGCAACGGCTACGCGACCGGCACGGTGCTCACCCTCGACGGCGGAGCCGCACTGGCCTGACACCGGCTGCTGTCGGACCGACAAACCCGGCCCGACAGCCGCGGGCACCACCCCGGGCATGTTCTGCCGGAGAATAGGAGGGCAGCGCCGGCGTGGGCGGGCTGCGGATTCTCCCAGCGGGCCCTGCGGGGCACTGTTAGGAGTTCGCAAGAGCTAAGTGTTCAATGGCGCTGGTGTGGGATCTACAGCCAGTCGCGCTTCTTGAAGATGACGTACAGGCTCACGCAGACCACTGCCATCAGCAGGATCGCGAAGGGGTAGCCCGCGGCCCACTTAAGTTCCGGCATGGTCTCGAAGTTCATGCCGTAGATGGTTCCCACCAACGTGGGTGCAAACAGGATGGCCGCCCAAGAGGAGATCTTCTTGAAGTCGTCACCCTCAGGCCACTGACCTGCGAATATCGGCTGTGTAGGCAGTTCGACTGCGATGATCTGTCTTTCCGACCCTTTCGCGATGCTGCCCGTTTGTACGGCCGATCCTCCCCAGCCGCTCCCCAACGGGGTTTCATTCTCCCCAGATTCCCCCCAGCCGCGACCGCCCGGGAAGGTGGATCGCCGCTGGCCGCAGGCCCGATCCAGGTGTCGGGATGGGCTACGCAACGTAGTGGAGGCGAGTCGGTGCAGTGATGGCCATTGCGTTCACTGGGGGCGGAGGGGAGCGCGGGTGACGCTGATGCACGCCTCTCGTACGGTCCTTACCGGACGCGATGAGCGGCGCGCCGGCCGGGTGTTCCCGAGAACTTGCTGCAGTGCGGTGGCATGGCCGAGTAAGGGAACGTAGTCCAGTTGCAAGGTTCTCCGGCACCACCGATTGGGGGAAGAGTACCCCTCCAGACCAGATCTGGCTTGGAGGAGGTAGGCGTCTTCGCCTCGGTATCACCGGAGTCCCGTAGCAAACTCTTCCCGGGCTTGCAGCGCTTGATCGAACTGTTTGGCAGGTGCGAAAGTCGTCAGGTTGAGACGCTGTGCTGGCGCGGGTTACCCACAACCTCGGGTCTGCGGGTGGGGGGTGGTTGGCGAGGGCCAGCCGGTCGTGGTGGGGGAAGTAGACCGGCCGCCGAGGAGGTTGGGTACGAGGTGCCGTGCCGTCGGCATCCCCCTCGGCGGATGATGAGTACGGCGGTGCTGTCGCCGGATGGGCTGCCGGTCCGGTTACTTCCATCTGACCGCTGCTTCGATGATGGCGAGTTCCAGCGTGGTCAGTCCCGAAGGGCCGTGGCTCTCTGTGCCCGCGAGGGCGACGGCGGTCTCGCCGGGCTGTGTTCCTTGGATCAGGCGTGGCCGGATCCGTACGGCAGTTCTAGATCTTGTACGTGATTCCGTCGCCTCTCGGCACCGGTCTGGCTAGGCTTCTTGACGGGGACGGGGCGCCGCTGCACTTTGAGCACCTAGAGACGGGAACGCACTCTCATGCCCGAAGTCAGGGTCGAAACGGTCGCTGTCGATGCGTCAGGCAGCCGCCAGATCGCCAGCAGAACGCGTACCAGCGCTGCCCTCGGAGAGCGTGCCGAGGAATTGGAGCAGGCGATAGTCGAGGCCTCCACCATCGCCCAGCAGTCACTCGCCAGGGTGCCACGGCACAACGGCTGGCAGGTTTCCGGCATGGAGGTGACCTTCGGGCTGACCCTGGCGGCGGAAGCCGGAGTCATCCTGTCCAAGGCATCGGCCGAGGCGTCGTTCGAGGTCACCTTGACCGTGGAGCGGGCTCCGGAATCCGAATGATCGGCGGCGCGAGCTACTGGGTTGAGCTGTTCCAGGACCGACAGCGCCTCGGCGGCGGATTCCTGCTGACCCCCCGCTACGTCCTGACGGCGCTGCACTGCTTGCGCGGCCTGACATCGCCCGACGAGCGCGTGGACATCGTCTTGGCGGACGGCTCTCGGCTGGCGGGGCAGGTCTGCCGCCAGGACAAGGAAGCGGACCTCGCGCTGATCACGGTCTCGGCCGCCTTCGAGGTCCGATTGCCCATCCCTCGTGCTGGTGTCGCGCACGGCGGTGACGACTGGCACGGACCGTACCGGCCCGCGGCTGCCGAGGTGCATCTTCGGGGACAGGTCGACAGCGGATCCGCCGAGTATCCGTGCGAGGGCGGAGCGGTCATCGAGGCCCTGCAGCTGACGACACACCAACACCTGGGCGACTACTCGGGATACTCAGGAGGCCCGGTGGTCAAAGGCCTGCCCGAGGATCGGGAGCCGTTGATCGTGGGCATCCTCCTGGAGCAGGCACCGGACCGGGCGGAGTCGCACCGTGCCGCCAATGTGCTCTTCGCCGCGACCATCGGTGAAGCGATGCGCCGCTTCGACCAGTTCGACGTGGAGCACCTGATCGACGTACTGCGCCCGGCCAAGCCCGCACCGGAGCAAGCCGTTCGGCACCACGTTCACTGCCGTGTGGAGGAGCGCGGTGAGAGCGGTACGGGGCTGGGGGCGGCGGCCGCCGTCACGGATCTGCTGCTCGACCAGATAGAGAAGTGGACACAGCGCGGGGTGCTGGACGCCTCGCAGAGCAGCGAGCTCAAGTTCCTCACCGCGAAGACGTTCATCGAGCGGCAGTCACCTGGGGGTGAGGCATGACCACTGCCTGGCAGGAAGCCGCCACCCACGCCGAGCGGGCCCTGCGCGGTGACCTCGCGGCCAGGCGGCTCGCCCAGGCCGCCGTCGCCGAGCTGCGCACCCAACCGCCGCCGCTGCACTGTCCCCAGTTCGGCAGGGACCTCGGCTATCTTGCCGCCCTGCTCGACACGCTCGACCTGCTGGAGGAGTCACACCGGCTGATCGAGCACGTGGTGGGACGGATCTTCCTGGATCCTGCGTCCGCCGACCTCTCCCACGAGGGCCGCAACAACCTCGCGGTCGCGCTGGCGGACCGCGGCGAGCTCACCGCCGCGGCCGCCTTGCTGTCGACCATGGTGGTTTTCCCCCGGCCGGGCGGGACCAGATCGTCTCTGGAGGCGGCACGCACACTGGCCAATGTCGCGGCGATCAAGCTACGCCAGGGCGCGTCGGCCGGAGCCGGCCAGACAGCCGGGCAGGCCCTTAAGCTCCTGCCCCGGGGTGAGCAGTCCGAGGACGGTCTCGACGTGCGGTTGCTGACCGAGTCGGTACTGGCCGCGGTTGCGCGACTGGAACGACGGCACGAGGACGCGGACCGCTGGGTGGACGCGATCGCCGAGACGGCCCGGCAGCTCACCCGTCTTCTCGGCGGCGATCACCCGAAGGGCCTGGCGGCGCTGATCACCCTGGCGCGGGCCGAGTTCGAGTCGGCCAAAGCTGTCAATGACAGCGAGAGAATGGAACGTGCCACCGACGTCCTGGCCGTCACCGCCCAGAAGGCATCCGCGACTCTGGGGCCCCGTCATCCGCTCGCGTTGTCCGCTCTGGCCAACCTGGCGACCACCGAGTTCGAGTCCGCCCGTACGAACCAGGATGAACCCCGCCTCCAAGGCGCACGCGCTCTGGTCGCGGCCGCGGTCAGGCCGTCGGCCGACGAGCGGCGCGACATCACCCGGAAGCGGGGGCTGGCGGACGTTTCCCGCGGACCTCGGTCCACCGCCGCGATGCTGCGCTTCAGCGTGCTCGGCCCGGTGCGGATCTGGCGCGACAACGAGCTGCTGCCCTCCGGCACGCCCCAGCAGCGCGCCCTGCTCGCCGCGCTCCTGCTCCGCGAAGGCCGCACCGCCACCGCGCCCGAACTCATCGATGCCATCTGGGGCGAGGACCCGCCGCAGCAGGCACTCGCCACCATCCGTACTTACGCCGCCCGGCTGCGAAAGACGCTCGATCCCGGACTCCTCGTCTCCGAATCCGGCGGTTACGCCATCCGCACCCCCGCTGATTCCCTCGACCTCGGCATCGCCCGCCACCTCGCCGCCGACGCCGACCGCGCCCGCGCCGCCGGAGATCACGCCCTCGCCCGTACGCTGATCGCCCGTGCACTCGACCTCTGGGACGGTGAGCCGCTCACCGGGGTCCCGGGCCCGCACGCCGACACCGAGCGCACCCGGCTCGTCGAATGGCGCCTCCAACTGCTCGAGATCCGCATCGACCTGGACCTGCAAGCCGGACGCCACGCCGAGACCGTTTCCGAGCTCATCGCGCTCACCTCCGTCCACCCGTTGCGCGAACGACTCCGTGAGCTGCTCATGCTCGCCCTCTACCGCAGCGGTCGGCAGCCCGACGCCCTTGCCGTCTACGCCGACACCCGACGGCTCCTCGCCGACGAACTCGGCGTTGACCCGACCCCTGAGCTCATCACCCTCCACGGGCGCATCCTGCGCGACGACCCCGAACTCGCCTCGCCGATGGCATCGCGCACGGCGATCACCACCACTCTGGTGATCGCTCCCCCCGCGCAGCTGCCGGCCACCGTCCCCGATTTCACGGGCCGCGACGCCCTCATTGCCGAACTCAGGGGGATCCTGTCCGGTGCGGGCGGCTCAAAGCGTGTGCTCGCCCTGTCGGCCTTCGCCGGCGTCGGCAAGACCACCCTCGCCGTGCACGTCGCGCACGCGGCCCGCCCGGACTTCCCCGACGGCCAGCTCTACGTCGACCTGCAGGGCAATGCGCCCCGGCCCGCCGAGCCCGGGACCGTACTCGCCGCCTTCCTGCGCGCCCTGGGAGCAGCCGACGACGCGATACCCGATGCGCTGGCCGAACGCTCCGCCCTCTTCCGTTCGATGCTCGACAGCCGTCGGCTGCTGGTCCTGCTCGACAACGCGAGAGACGCCGCCCAGGTGCAGCCGCTGCTGCCCGGCACGGGCCGCAGCGCCGTCATCATCACCAGCCGTGTGCGGATGATGGCTCTCCCGGGTGCGCACCTGGTGGACCTGGACGTGATGAGCCCGGAGGAGGCCCGGCTACTGTTCACGCGGATCGTCGGGCAGGAGCGGGTGGCCGCGGAGCGCCAGGCCGCCCTCGACGTGGTCGGCGCCTGCGGCTTCCTTCCGCTAGCCATCCGCATCGCCGCCTCCCGGCTCGCCGCCCGCCGCACCTGGACCGTCTCCGTCCTCGCCGCCAAACTCGCCGACGAGCGCCGCCGCCTCGACGAGCTGCAGGCCGGCGACCTCGCCGTCAAAGCCGCCTTCGAACTCGGCTACGGCCAGCTGGAACCCTCTCAGGCCCGGGCGTTTCGCCTCCTCGGCCTCGCCGACGGGCCCGACATCTCGCTGCCCGCTGCAGCCGCCGTACTCGACCTGCCGGAGTACGAAACCGAGGACCTGCTGGAATCACTGGTCGACACCTCCCTGCTGGAATCCGCGGCACCCGGGCGCTACCGGTACCACGACCTCGTACGCCTCTACGCGCGGGCGTGCGCGGAACGCGACGAGCAGCCGGCGAGCGAGCAGGCCGCCGCCCTGTCACGCCTGGTCGACTTCTATCTGGCGACGGCCGCTGCCGTGTACGCGCTGGAGCGTCCCGGCGACCGGCTGCTCGAGCACCTGTCCGTAGCCCGCCGCTCGGGGCTCGCCTTCGAGGACGGGAGCGAGGCGGTGGACTGGCTGTACGGGGAGGCCGCCTGCCTGTTGGCATGCGTACGGCAGCAGGCGGCCGCGGGTTCGGTGGCGCAGGCCGCGGACCTCCTGTGGGCGGCGAAGGACCTGGCCGACGCGGGGGCGGACGCGAGCCAGTACGAGACCACCGCCACGGCCGTACGGGAAGCGGCGCGGGCGGCGGGCGACGCGCGCGCGGAGGCCCGTGCCCGGATCGCCTACACCTCGCTGCTCCTGACATCCGGGCGGTTCGAGCAGGCCGACCAGGAGGCGCGGATCGCGGTGGAGCTGGCCCGCGCCAGCGGCGATCCGCTCCCGGTGGGGGCGGGTCTGCACGACCGTGGGGTCATCGCGGCCTACCAGAACCGGCACGCGGAGGCCGAACGGTTCCTGACCGAGGGGCTCGCGGCGTACCGCGCCGACGGGAACCGGCTCGGCGAGGCTGGCGTCCTGAGCGTCCTCTCCCGGGTTCGCGTGGACGTGGGCGGGCCATCCGACGGCATCGAGCCTGCCCGTCGGGCGCTGGCCATCTTCAGCTCCATGGGCCTCACCTTGCGGGAAGCCAACTGCCGCTACGCACTGGGCATCGCGCTCACCCAGGCCGACCGCCCGGCCGAGGCGCTCGAGGAACTGTCCAAGGCGCTGACGCTCTTCCAAGAACACCAACAGCGGCTGTGGGAGGGAATGACCAATTTCCGGATGGCCGAAGCCCATCTCGCCGCCCGCCGGTACGAAGCCGCCGCACTGCACGCGGAACGCGCCCTCGCCCTGGGCAGTATCGGAGGCGAGCGGCGCCGGGCCGGTGTCCTCACCGTGCTGGGCCGGGCCTGGGACCGCCTCGGACGGAACGAAGAGGCCAGGGTGTGCTGGAGCGAGGCGCTGAGCATTTATGAGCGGGTGGGAGGCCGACCGGAGACGGCCGACCTGCGAGACCTGGCCACGTCGGGGCTCATCGCCGTATGACGGTTTGGGGGACACCGATACTGAAGTTCCCCCAAACAGACACAGTGGCGCGTGCCGGTGGGCTGGGCCGGGGTGGACGGTGACGCATGAAGTTCCCCAAAGCCGGGTATTCGAAGCCTCTTACACAACTCGGTGCTGCAGCCAAGTGCTTCGAAAGTGGCTGCTCCCAGCTGCTTCACGGGCGTTGTGACGTGCACGGACGCGTTGCGGAGGTGGAGACCCTCAGCGTCGGCCGGCTTCCCTGGGAAGCGTGGTGCGGGGGCGTGGGCGGCCGGGCGTTTGCGCTCCGTCGCCCGCGCCCCGCTCACTGCTGGCTGAGCATCACCGCCAGGGCGGGGCGCCGCAGGGTACGGGACGTTTGGGGTAGGTGGTGTGCCTGCCCGACAGGCAGCGACAGCGCCACGCACTCGGTGCCGAGCCAAGGGGCGTGGGCACCGCCGCGCAGACTGTGCCGAGGGCGTACTCCCTGAGGTCGAGTGCGAGTTCCGTGTCGGACATATGGTCGAGTCGGTGGAACAGGGCCCGCTCTGATGTGATCGTGTGGAAGGTGAGGCGCTGGATGTGGTGGCGCGCCCCGTAAGGCTCAGCCTGCCGCCGCGGGACGGGGCGGAACATACCTTTCGTTGTCCGACAGCCTTGGCCAGTTCATCCAATGCATTGCCGCAACGCTGCGCGTGCAGTGCGATCGCCATTCAAGGCTAACCAGGCCGTCGTCCTCCGCCGCCGGTTGCGCCGACGGATCCGCGGGCCCTTGGGCGGCGTCCCGGAGCTCGAAGAGGTTGCATGGCCGCCAGACAACGGGGCTCGGCTAAAAAACCCAAGCCGGCTCCCGGCGCCAGCCCGGCCCTCACCGGGCGACACGCCATGAGAGTGACAATATTTGCATTTAGCGGTCTACTCTGAAGCGCAGTTCTGTAACTTTGTCCGATAGTATTTCGAAATCTTTAAGCCGCTCGTTAGTCAAATTCGACGGCCGGGATTGATTCAGGCAGATCGTTGCAGTTGGCTGGGACCAGCGCGAATCGTGATCCACTTGCCTCAATGTCGGGTGAATCATGGCTGATTGATGTCGCACACCTTCGACTGATATCGGCCAAGAACGCCGTTTCGATTGTTCGCCGCAATTTGACCCCCCACTCTGATCTCTCGATCGGCGACGAAGCGGGTGGGGGTGCGGGCATGACCGAAGCGTTCAACGTCCTCGAGGTGGCGACCAGTGGCGCGGGGGTGCTGGCGGCCGAGATGGCCAGGTCGGGCTGGCAGGGTGTGCGCGACGCATTGGTCGCGTTCTTCCGGGGAGGCGACGAGGGGACAGCCGCAGACGAGCTTCGCGTGCTGGATCTCCACCAGGTCCGGCTGGTGGAGACCCCGGAGGCGGAACGCGAGCGGGTGCGCGAGGAGATCTGCGGAGAGCTGTTCATTCAGCTGAAGGGCTTCCTCGCGAAGTACCCCGACACCGCCGTCGACCTCATGGCGCTTGTACGTGAGCGGCAGCGGGCCAACGGTGAAGGAAACTCGGGGCCGCGAATGGTCGCGGAGAACAACACAAACAGCCAGGTCGTCATGACCGGAAATTCGATCTTCGGTGGCAGCTTCACCTATAGGGCGGAGGAGTCCAAGTGACGGCTGCCTTCGACGACGGAATCCCGGACTGGGTGCGCCCCCAGCGCTCTGGGCAGCGCCAGTCGGCGGACACCCCTGAGCCGGCCGAGCCCACCGGCCCACTGGAGAAGGACACCGGCCATCCGAACGGCGCAGACGTGTCCGGGCATACGCCCACGGCCGATGGGAAAGGCGCAGACACGGGTGCGCCAGAGGGCGACGGGGAAGTATCGCCGCCTGGGCTGAAAGTGTCCGGCAACCACAATGCGTTCGTTGTGGCTGCCCTCGGGTCCGTGTTCCTGTCGACGGGCAAGCAGCCACTCACCGTCATCGACCTATCTGCGTTCGAGCTGAGGGCGGCCAGCCAGGGGTGGGTGTCCAAGGATACGGACGATCTGCCCGTTACCGCTGCCGACGAGGCCGCCAAGGTGCTTTCCGTACCGGGCAACGCTCTGACCGTCATCGCCGGCGCTCCGGAGTACGGCAAGCGGACCACCGGTATCCGGGCCCTGTGGCGGACAGCGCGTTCGCGGGTGGCCAGGGACGGCTCCATGGAGCTGAAGGAGATCGAGCCCGACTGGGAGGATCCAGCGGAGCCGGATTGCTCCGTACTGCCCGACGCGGCCAACACCGGATACCTGCTGGACGTCGAAAATGAGATGGCCGGTTGGGCGAACCCGGACCGGGTGGCTGGCGCATTGGCCGTCCATGCGGAAAAGTTGGCGAAGGTCGGATCATGTCTGGTCGTGATCGCCGATGAGAGGGTCTGGCCTCAGGGAGCCGCGCATACCGCGGCCCTTGTCCGCGTGAAGAATAGGCCGTCGGCCCAGTTGGTGGCCCGTACTCACTTGGAGTACGTATACGACCTGCCCGGCCGGGCCGATCTCGTCACCGCCGATCGCATCAACCTCGAGGCGGGCCCGGCCGCCCGGTTGCTGACTGTTGAGTCCACACCGGCGGACGGAGCCCGGCTGGCCGCCCTCCTGGCGGCTGCGGACGGCTCGCCGGAGAGCATCGAGACGGCGGTGAGCAGGTTCCAGGAGTGGTCCACCGACGTCAGCGCGGTGTTCGCGGCCACGACGCAGATGCCCGAGGACCGGGCGCTGCTCATTGCCGCAATCTTCCTCAGCGGCGAAGACGCCCTCGCGATTCAGGAGGGCGCCCGGGCGCTGCTGGGAGACCAGGGGCAGGACGGCGTCCGCGAGATCCTCACCGGGCCGGACCTCAGCGACCGGCTCAAATCGGTCAAGGCAAGGGTGTCGGGCCGGCAGGCATCTTTCGACCACCGGCCGGGTTACACCAGGGCGGTGCTCCTGCACCTGTGGCACCAGCGTCCCGACATCCACACCCCTCTACTGCGCTGGCTGGACCGGTTGGTGGCGGACCGGGCCGGCGGCACGAAACGCTTGGAGAAGATCAGTGATCTGCTGGTCGAGCTGGCCATCGCCGAGAACGACATCCGCGTGGTGGAGACCATCAAGAGCTGGATTGGGGTCAGCACCGACGAACGGCACCTGCGACTGATCGCCAGTGTCCTGAGCCGAACTGCGCAGGCCGACAGACTGGGCCCTGCCGTCCGGGCGAAACTCCTCGACTGGGCACAGGACGGGCAGGAATCTGTTGCCCGGGTGGTGGCTCTGGTCTGTCAGAGCGACTTCGCCCAGCATTACCCCCGGCAGGCACTGGTGCGCATCCAGCACATCCTGGGAAGGGCCGAGCGGGACACCGCTGTCACGGAGGCGGACGCGGCGCTGCGGGCCATGGCGGCCACGGAGAAGCAGTTGCCCACCGTCTGGCGCATGGTCAACTCCTGGGCTGCCAAGCGAGGCAACACCGCCGGGAGCCGGGCGTTCCTCGCAGTCATCGACCCACAGACCGACCCGTACGCCTTGCAGGTCACCCTTGCCTCGGCCGCGGCTGACCCAGTCGTTGCGGATGCACTGGTCACCGGGTGGAGCACCGCGCTGGAGAACCGAGCTGTCGATCCGGAGTGCCGGGCGCTGATCGATCGGTGGGCCCATGCGCGGGCGGACGGCACTGTGCCTCGTGAGCACGTCACGGAGATCCTCGGGCGGGTCATCTCCCGGTACCTGACGGCCGCGCCGGTCGCAGCGCTGCTGATCGGCGAGCCGGGCGTTGCCTACGACGCCGCGGTGATCGAATTGCGGGCCGACCTGAGGCAGATTTCGCAGGTCGGTCCGTGGTCGGCAACCGATGGCAGCCGGGAGCCGTAAATCGTGGGTTGGAGAAAGCAGAATCCGCCCGACCCGCGGGGTGAAGTCCAGGCTCTGTTGGAGCGCTTCGAGGCCCGGCTGGACAGCGCGCACGAGGGCATCGCCTTCCAGGTGGTCTTCCACGCGCGGGTCCGGAACGCGGGCCTGGCCTTGGGGGATGCGGACGGGGCGGCTCGTGCCGTCCGCATCGCCTTGAGACACGAGGCGGCAGATTTCCTCCGGCAGCAGTCCGCGACAGACCTCCACTCTGTTCAGGACCTGCTGGCACGCGAAATGGCGCGGAGTCATACGCTGGTCGATCCCGAGATCCGGTACGACGCGCGCGTGGACGTGGCGTTGCTGCCGGGGGACCAGGCTGCCGTGGAGGCGCTGTTGGCCGCCCAGCGCGAGCAGTCAAAGGCCACGGCTGTCCGGCGGCAGGAACTCGAGGATCTCGCCGAGGAGCTCTCCGACCCCGCCGGGGTCATGGCGCGCTGGGTCACGACCGACGCAACCGACTGGGCAAAGCGCTCGGGCGAGGCCAAGAGTCTCGCCGAGCTGTTCGCCGGCTACCGGCCACCAGGGCGTCACGGCGTCGAGTACGCACTGGTGGAAGCGGTTCGGGAGTTCTTGGCCTCCTTCCCTGAGCCAGCACAGAAACAGATGGTCTACGGGCTCCTCAGCGCAGGAATGCAGAGGGCCGAGCGGCCCGCCCACGCGGCAAGGGTCGAGGAGATCGCAGATGCAATCACAGGGATACCGGCGCCATCTGGAGGCGCCAGATGAACACCGCAATGCCCCGCGGCACTTCTGAGGCCCGGCGGTGAAGGTAACCAGCGCGTTCTGGCGCTGGACGCTTTCGCCGCGGACCAGCTTCTTTGCCTGGAGGCTCTCCAGGGCCGGCCGCGACACCATCTCATTCGACGTCGCCTGGAGGGAGATCCGCCTCCGCCGGCATCCGGAGGAGGTTTCCTACCGGAAGGCGGGACACCTTCCCCCACGACCTCGGCCGGATGCCTGATCCAAGCACAGGCCCGACTGAGCCGCGAAACGCACCGCAGAGCCAGAAGCCAAACACGCCGAATGACGAGCAGTAGGAGGATCGGGTGGGAGGCGCGAGTGCCGAAGGCGGTTGCCCGGAGATTGTTGCGGACGGCCGTGAGGGCTCGCGGTCGCGGTTGAGGCGGAGCTTGTTGGTCAGAAGTACGGCCCAGCGGCTTTGGGTCGTGCTGATCCACATGCCAGTGCCGGTGGAGCTGTAGAGGGCCGACTCCTGTTCGGCTTCGGCGCCCCGGCGGGCGCCAGAGGAACCCTCATCACCGATAGCCGTTAGGCCAAGGTGGCTGAAAATAGACCGAGTTGATGTGGTCCCATGCATCTGGCATGCCTGACATACTCCTTGGATCATGATCGGCAGTGCGTGGGGGTGCGGCAGTGACGCAGGAGCAGTTTGACTGGCTCTCGGAGGCCATATCGACCTTCGGTGCGTCGTGCAAGGACATGGTGCTCGGTCCGGGTGACCCGGAGGCGTCTATCCGCCCGCCGTTGCAGAAGCTCCTGGAGACCGTGGGTAGTCACGATGCTATGGACGGCGTCCTGTGGCACTCCGAAACGCCTCTGCGTGATGTGGGTGTGCGCCCCGACTATGCGGTCGAGGTGCATGGCGACATCGTCGGCTACATCGAGGTCAAGCGTCCGGGTCAACCTGTCGATCCGGAGAAGTTCACGGGGCGCAACAAGAAGCAGTGGGAGCGACTGCGGGACCTGCCAAACGTGCTCTACACCAATGGCACGGAATGGCGGCTCTTCCGCACCGGAGAGCTGATCGGCACCCCGGTCGTCTTCGAGGGTGATTTGGCCACTGCGGGACGCTCATTGGCTGCCCGTGAGCCTGCCGCGTTCAGTAGTCTCCTGCGAACGTTCCTGCACTGGGTTCCCGAGCCCATCCGTCAAGCCTCCGCTCTGGTCCGGCGCACCGCACCGCTGTGCCGCCTCCTACGGGCGGCGGTGATGGAACAGTTGGAGTTCGAGGGGCGGTTTGCGGCAGAGGGCGCGCGTCCAGAGGAGCTGCGATTCACCGGGCTGAAGAACGACTGGCGCAAGCTGCTCTTTCCGACGGCTGACGATGCCACCTTCGCCGATGGATACGCCCAGACGGTGACCTTCGCTCTGCTGCTCGCACGCACGGAGGGTATCTCCCTGAAGGGGGTAGGGCTGCACGAGGTCGGCCGGCGCCTGGATGCCGGGCACGCCTTGATGGGCAAAGCCCTTCAGCTCCTGACCGACAACATTACGGAGAGCTTCGAGGTCAGCCTTGACCTGCTCATCCAAGTGATCGATGCAGTCGACTGGGCAGCAATTCGCAGGGGCCGTCGGGATGCGTACCTGCACCTGTACGAGTCGTTCCTGGAGGTGTACGACGAGAAGCTGCGGCAGAAGAGCGGCTCGTACTACACCCCGCGCGAGGTAGTCGAGGAGATGGTGCGCCTCACTGAGGACGTGCTGCGTACTCGTCTGGGGCGTGCGGACGGCTACGCGGACGAGAGTGTGCGCATCGTCGATCCGGCGATGGGGACGGGCACGTACCTTCATGCGGTCATCGAGCATGTCGCCGCCTGGACAGCGGAGAATATCGGACCTGGGGCGACGCCGGACGCGATAGCCAGTCTGGCTAAGCGCCTGATCGGTTTCGAGCTACAGATGGGCCCCTTCGCTGTCGCGGAACTACGAGCCTCGGACCTCCTCAAGCGGCATCAGGCGGTCGCACCACAAGACGGTCTGAAGCTGTTCGTGACCGATACATTGGACGACCCCTACCTGGCTGAGGAATCTCTCGCCTCGACATACGGCGTGATCTCGGAGTCCCGGAAGCGGGCGAACGAGGTGAAGGCCAAGACACCTGTCACCGTCGCGATCGGCAACCCGCCCTACGACGACAAGGCCAAGGGGCGCGGCGGCTGGATCGAGAAGGGCACTTCCGCTCAGGGCATTGCTCCCATCGAGGCCTTCAAATGGTCCGGAAACGGTCGCTACGAGCACGTGCTCAAGAACCTGTATGTCTACTTCTGGCGCTGGGCGACATGGAAGGTATTTGACGCCCATCCGCAGGACCAGCAGGGGGTCGTCTGCTTCATCACCCCTTCCGGCTTCACCACCGGACCGGGCGGGCGCGGCATGCGGAACTACCTTCGGCGCACCTGTGACGAGGGCTGGATCATCGACCTGTCTCCGGAAGGGCACCGCCCAGACGTGGCCAGTCGGATCTTCCCCGGTGTCGCCCAGCCGCTGGCCATCTGCATCTTCGTCCGCAGCAAGGAGACCGATCCTGAGCGGCCCGCGCGCATCCATTACCGCGCTGTGCACGGCAAGCGAGTCGTCAAGTACCGGCAACTCAAAGAGATCCAATTGGACGACAGCGGCTGGCAGGACGTGCACTCCGCCGCCATCCGTCCCTTCCGTCCGACCACCGAGACAGGGTGGGAGGACTACCCTGCTCTCGATGATCTCTTCCTTTGGGGAAGCCTGGGAGCCACGACCAACCGTTCCTGGGTGAATTCCCCCAGCGAGCAGGTGCTCAAGCGGCGGTGGGCGCGTCTGATCCATGAGGCCGATCCCGTCAAGAAGGCGGAGTTGTTCAAGGAGACGAGAGACCGTTCGCTGTCCGACAGCCGGACCCCGTTGCCTGGACAACCGGAGCACACCCAGGGGCTCGTGGACGAAACAGAGCTGGTGCCGGATCTGACGCGTCTCGCCATGCGCAGCTTCGACCGCCAGTGGTTGATCTGCGACAGTCGTGTCATTGACTTCGCCCGCCCCACGTTGTGGGAAAGCCTGCAGCCGGGGCAGATCTTCCTCAACCAGCAGTCCTCCCACGAGATTGAGACGGGGCCGGCCGTCGTCGCCACCGCCTTGCTTCCCGACACCCACCACTTCAACGGCCGCGGTGGCAAGGTCATGCCGATCCTTCATCCGGACGGCACCCCCAACGTGCATCCGCGCCTTCTTACCCACCTGGCGGCTGAGCTCGGACTTGACCATCGCATTACAGTGCACGACCTCGCCGCTTACGCGGCGGCTGTCGCCGGGCACGCCGGATTCACCAAGCGGTTCACGGAAGAGTTGCTCACCCCTGGGGTGCGGCTGCCGCTCACTCGCGATCCTGCCCTCTGGCACGAGGCCGTGCGGATGGGCGAGCATCTGCTGTGGGCTTCGACTTACGGGGAACGATATGTAGATCCGGAAGACGGTCGGCCAGCGGGCGACGTCCTCTTTCCGCAGGGCGATCCGCGCCGGCTTCGCTACGACCAGCACATCGGGACGGAAGTCCCCGCCGAGATCAGCTACGCCGAAATGAACGGGACCCTGCACCTGGGTGCTGGATACGTCAGTCCGGTCCCCGCAGAGGTGTGGAATTACGACGTCGGCGGCATGCAGATCGTCAAAAAATGGTTCGGCTACCGCAAGGCAAGCCCCAACAGCCGCAAGACCAGTCCCCTGGACGATCTGCACGTCGAGTCCTGGCCGGCCGACTGGTCCCGCGAGCTCATGGAACTGCTCTCCGTACTGCGTCGGCTCGTCGACCTCGCTCCGGCGCAGCAGGACCTATTGGATCGGATCCTCGCTGCTCCCACGGTCACGGCAGTCGACCTGGAGAAGGCCGGCATCCTTCCGGTACCCGCCAAGGCACGCAAACCCCACCGTAGAGTCGAGTTCCCCCAGCACATCGACGAGGAACCGTAAAGGTGTCTCAGTGTTCCTTCGCTGGGCGTTCCAGGTGCGCGGTCGCCTCCGTCACACCCCACGCCCCCTCTGCGAGCTGACGGAGCGCGTACATTTCCCTGCTGAGTGACGGGGTACGGCGCTGCAGCTCGTCCGCGAAGACACTGACCTCGACCAGACGCTTCTCAAGCGATGCACACTCGGCTTCGAGGCATGCCGCCCTGCCATGTGGGGTGATGGCGATACGTTCACCCGTGACTTCCAGCAAGCCCATCCAGCTGAGAGTTTGTACATCGCTAGCGATGCTCGTCTCGTCGAGACCCCGGACTGCCACCGCGATCGCATCGGCGGATGGAATCTCGGCGGTCATGAGGTGGTGCAGAAGTTGAAGCTGCGAAGGGGAGAGAGCTGAGTGCACAGCCCCATGTCTAGCAGCAGGGGGACAGTCCTGCACATCCAGACTGATTCCGCCCAACTGGCACTTCGAACCTGGATCGGTACTTCCGGCCTGCTCAGGGCTCCGCAGAGCCTCCTGCCGGCGCGCTACGAGAGCAGTTGTTTGAAGGGGGCGGCCATGGGACATCCGTGCGGAAGCGAAACCGAGACCACGCGATATCGAAGAGGGCGCAAGATGGGCTGCACGGCAACACGTAGCTGCTGCCCCTGGACAGCGGTGCTTGTGGCGGTCGGCAGCAGGTTCACGACACTCCCCGGGGCGGCTGCGACTTGGTGATCATCATCGGCCATCTCTGTTCAATCTGGCAGTGGCTCCTGCACGGAGGGATCTGCTCCGGCCGGTGACGGCCTTCGCGGGGCGCAAGCATGGGTGTCCACCTCGGTTCGCGTGTGGGGACTGCTCCTATGTGGCTCGTCTCGGAGGCGTAGAGATCGCCACACCCGCTCGTGGAGTTCGGCGATGCATGGGCTGCAGGCGAACATTGGCGCTTGCATGCCCGCGACGCTCGCTGGTCCGATCCATAAGACTCGTGTACAGCGTTGGCCGCAGTACAGCCAGCAGACACCGTTGACCCATGCGTTCGAGTCATCGGCGTGGGCGGGGGTAGGCAGACCTTCGTGGGTGTACGTCGCGATGCTGGGAATCACCGGGTGGTTGAGCATGACGAGTCTCCAATTCGGTTTGCGCCTCCACCGGTCGGGGGCATTCCAGGGGGTGCCTTGCAGCGGTGGCTACTGGCGGACGTATACGAGTCTGGGAGCGCGCTCGAGGTCGAGGGTGAAGCGGTCGATCTGGTCCGTGCTGCTAGGCACGGTGAGGGCGTAGCCGTTGCCGGCGTAGAGGCCCGAGCCCGAGGGGGTGAGCTGGTCGTATGTACCTCGCCGCCACAGGTGGAGAGCATCACCTCTGCGGGTGAGGCGCAGGCTGCCAGGGGCCTGGTCGCAGGCGAACGTGCCGAGCTCAGTGTGCTGGCCGGGATCGTCGGAGGTCGGCTGGTCTCGTTTGGCAGTGCGTGGGGTTGGCTCCAGGTCTGCTGCGCGGACGAGAGCCTCTTTCGGAGACAGCGCTGGCTGCTGGACGTCCCGGAGGAGGGCGGCGGTGACGCGGTCCGCCGCTAGCCCGGCGTTGTTGGACAGGACGATCAGGCGCCGCCCCGATGCTTCCACGTGGGCGGCGGCGGAAAAGCCCTGCTCGTGGCCGTAGTGGAAGGCTGCAGTGCGGCCGGGGCGGGGGTCGGCGTAGAGGCCGGGGCCGTAGAGGTAGGGCTCGTGGTCGCTGGGCTCGTAGTCGACGGCTTCCTTCCAGGGGAGCTGGTGGGGGTGGTGCCAGTGCTGGTGGAGGTAGGTGAGCCATCGGTCGAGGTCGCCGACGGTGGTCCATAGGGTGCCGGGTCCGGGCAGGGTGACCGGCGTTTCCGTGTGCTGCCACCCGTGTTGGGTGGCCTGGTAGGCGGATGCGGCTCCGGGGATGACCTGGCGGGGATCGCTCTTGAATCGGGTGGAGTGCATCCCGAGCGGGCCGAAAACGCGGTGCTGGGCGAGGTCGGGCAGCGTGGTGCGGTGGACCGTTTCGAGGATCTCTGCCAGGAGGAGGTAGTTGGTGTTGCTGTAGAGGAAGTGGCCTTCGGGGACGGCGCGCTGGTCCTGGCGGTAGGCGAGGGTTCGCAGGTCGTCGGCCGTGTAGTGGTCGAGGTCCCGGAAGCCGGCGAGGGAGAGCAGGGACTCGGCGTCACGTATGCCCGATCGGTGGATGACCAGGTCCGCGACGGTGACATCGCTGATCTTGAGTCGGGGCAGCAGGTCCGCGGCCTGCTGGTCCAGGTGCAGGAGATCGTCATACGCCGCGAGCAGGATCAGGTGGGCGGTGATCTGTTTCGCGACCGAGCCGACGTTGAAGGTGGTGTCCGGTCCAATGGGCAGTCTGTGTTCGAGGCTGGCCAGACCGGTGTGCAGGAGGGTGGGCTCCTCGCCTGGCCAGTGGACCAGCAGGGACAGGCCGGGCTCCTCGTCGCGGGCTGCGTTCACAGGGAGAGGGCCTGGTGGTGGGCGGCAGCGAGGCGGTCGCGGAGACCATCGTCGCTGATCAGCTCCAGAGCGCGGGCATGGTCGGGCGCGGTGCCGGCGAGGAGGCTTCGCTGCTGGTCGAGGTAGGCGGTCAGGAACCGGTACAGGTCTCCCTCGGTGCTGTTCAGTGTGTGCGCGGTGAACAGCATGGTGAGCGGGAATGCCCAGCAGGCGTGGAGGAATCCGAACGCCGGCCGCATCGTCTGCTTCCACGGGGAGTGGAAGTGCGCGGTGTCGCTGATCTTGGATCCGGTCGCGGCGAGCGCGTCGTTCAGCCAGTTGTGCCCGGCCTCGTGGATCAGGTCGCGGGCCAGGACGACCGGATGGTCGACGTGGTCCATGAAGACCGTGCCCGGCAGGCGGCTGATGGTCCAGCTGTCGAGGGTCTCGCCGAGGTTCTTGGTCCGCAGAAGGCACAGGACGACGGCGTGCGCGGCGAGCAGATCGCCGAAGCCCGCTCGTGCGGCGCTGGCGTACGCGTCGGCCGCGAGGCTGCGCAGGTGGGGCTGGGCGGGCTCGGTACCGGGGCCGAGGACGTAATAGGGGGTCTCTGAGATCGCGGATCGGGGCAGGTCGGCGAGTGGGGGCGCGACGACCACGCGGACGCCGACCGCGGTGGGGATGGAGCTGGTGGTGGCACCGGCGTCGGGGTGGGCGACGTACCAGTCGAAGGTCGCGGCATCACCGGCGCGCGCGGCTGCTTCGGCTCCTTCGAGGGAGTGGTGGGCCAGGCAGTAGTCGGCCGCCGGGCTGGTGCTGGGCTGAGGCGGCTGGGCTCCGGGGCGGATGAGCGCGTGGATGCGCTGCGTGCGCTCGTGGTGCAGGCGGTCGATCGGCGGGAGGCCGAAGAGGCCGGCGAGGGTGTGCATGAGACGGCTCTCCTGTTCCGTGGTGGGCCCGGGGCCGGGCCGCAGGTGGTGGCGGCCCGGCCCCGGGGGTGTTCACCGGCGGCGCTCAGCGCGCCGGGCGGCTGTGGGTGTTCAGGCTGTGGTGGTCTCCGCTTCGGCCGCCGGCCAGCCCTCGGCCGAGACACTGGAGGTGTGGGCGGTGGTACGGACGGTCTCGTCCTCGCCGCGCAGGTCCTCGACGTTGGCGAGGAAGTCGGCGATGCGGTCCTGGCTCATGGGGTGTTCCGCCTTTCGGTCTCGTTGGTTTCGGCTCGTTGCGCTTGCCCTGCTGTGGTGCCGGATGCGGGGCGGTGCTCTCGCCCTGGGCATGAGGGGCTCCCTCGCGTCGGTCAGCGCTGGTGGAGGTCGGCCGCGCTGCGGAGCGCGGTGTGCAGGTCGTTCATGGCGGGCCGGTCGCTCGCGTCGTCGGAGAGCGCGGTGGCGACGACGCTGCGCAGAGGCTCCGGGATGAGAGGCAGGTTCGTGCGGCCGGCCAGGCGAGGGATGTCCGCGCACAGGTAGCGGTAGACGAGGACGGCGAGGCTGAAGACATCGGCTGCTGGGGTGGCTTCGTGGTAGCCGGCGAGGTACTCCGGCGGCCAGTGGACCTCGGGGCCGCGGTGTTCAGGCCCGCGCGGGGTGGACAGACGGCGGGCGGCTCCAAGATCGGTGATCAGGCCCCGGTCCTGGTCGATGAGGATGTTCTCCTGGTAGACATCGCGGTGGACGATTCCGCGCTGGTGCAGGTTGTCCAGGCCGTCGGCGACGTCGGCGAGGATGCCGAGGCCCTTGCCGGTGTCCTTGGACGAGGCCATGAAGGACCGGAAGGTCCCGCCGTCGCAGTGCGGCATGGTGTACCAGTCGAACCGCTCCGAGCTGCCCTGTTCCAGCAGCGGGACGATGTGATCGGTTCCTCCGGCAGCGGCCGTCAGGTCCGCCTCATGGCGAAAGTCTTCGCGGGTGAGAGCGCGTTCGGTCTCGGTCATCTGCGCGTACCAGTAGAAGCCGTACGCGGCGGGCTGCTCGCTGGGGTCGAGCTCGGCCAGGACGTGGTTGCCACCGAACCCTGCCTTCAGTACGACATCCTCCTGGCCGGGGCGGCTCGCTCTGACCAAGGTGCTGGCCCGCGTGAACACGAGGAGGTCGGTGATGTGCCAGCCGTCCGTGCGGAGCTGATCGAGGACCCAGGCTGCGGGATGCATCGGGTGCAGGTTCATCGGCTCGCTTCCTTGTTCGCGGCCGTGGGGCTGACGGCCGAGCGGAGGTCCTCCATGCAGGCGTCGACAAGGACTTCGAGGTCGGCATGGGTCGTGCAGGGGTGCTTCAGCACTGGAAGGCCGGTGGCCTTGGTCCAGGCGTCGGCGGCCTCGGTGTAGAGGTCGGCCAGCCGTGCGGCGGCCTCGGGATGTTCGGTGAAGCGGCGCTCTGTTGCACGTCGAGTGATGCGGGTGTGGCAGATGTCGGGCTCGGTGGTCAGCAGAACGGTCAGCTGCGGACGGGCCTGGGTTTGCTCAGCGAGGCGCTCGACGTACGCGTCGACGGGCTGCTGGTGGAGCAGGGCGAGAAGGCAGGCGGTGGAGAGGGTGAGCCGGTCGGCGAGGACCGGGCCCTCGGCGAGGGCGACGGCGATGTTGAACCGGGAATGCAGGGCCAGATCTTGGGCGGCAGCCTCGATGGCCTCCTGCTCGTCGCCCCCGTGCCCGGCCCGCAGGCGGATCAGCGTGCGAGTGGCCGGGTGGGAGAGCCAGGAAAACTGGCCGATGTGGCTGAGGGAGATGCCCTCGGCGTGCGCGGTGGCCAGGAGCCGGTCGCGGAGGGTGCTCTTTCCGGCGCCGGCTATGCCTTCCAAGGCCAGGAGCACGCGCTCACCCCGCCGCGGTGGGCTCGGCGATGAGCCAGCTGATGAACTTGGCGACCCGGCCGGCGGTGACCGGGAGGGTTCCGTGCGCGAGCTGGGAGCCGTACAGCAGGGCGGTACCGGGGGCCGGGGCGACGCTCCAGCGGGTACGGGGCATCTGCCGAAACCAGGCCCCGGAGTTGTCGGCCCCGTCGTGGGCCAGCCACATGCCCTCCGCGTAGCCGTTCGAGGCGGCGTCGGGGGCCTTGCCGTTCCACAGCCGGTCGCTGGAGGCGGTCTCGACGTAGAAGTCGCCCCCGGCATCGGCCTGGGTGATCACGACGCTGATGCCGGCGATCTGGCGGGGCCAGGCGAGCGGGTCGGGGGCGATGCCGTCGAGGTGGCTGGTGATGTGCTGGCCTACGCCGTACTCGACGTACGTCCACGGACGGCACAGGGTGATCGAAGGCATGACGCGGGAGAGCGCCGGCTGGGCGCGTTCGAAGGCCTCGCCCAGCAGCTTTTCGGCGGCCGGGGGGATCGAGGTGATCTCGACGCGTCCGGCCGGCTCGTAGACGGCCATGGCCTCTTCGGGGCTGTGGCCGGGGATTTCGTGGATGGAGGTACGGCGCTCGTCACCGAAGCGGCTGGTGCCGCCGCTGGTCAGGACGTCGTTCATCAGGTCGGCGAGGTGGGTCCGCTCGGCGTCGCTGAGGAAGTTCTCGATGCTTCCGACGCCGACGGTCTCGGCTATGTGGATCACTTCGTGGTTCCCCCTTGCTGGAGCACGCGGTGGATGTCGTTCAGGTCCGTGCAGTGGTTGAGCCAGCTGACGACCGGGCTGCGGGTGGCAGCCAGCGGGTCCTGCCACAGGGCGAGGAGCTCTCCGGTCAACGGCAAGTCGCCGCTGTCGGGAAGTAGGCCGGCGTCAGCTGTCTCGGCCTGGGCCAGGGCGCCGCACGAGGCCCCGTGCTGCTGGGTGAAGACGAGGGCGAGACGGGTTGCGGCCGTGGTGCCGCAGGCCCGTACGAGGGGGTCCGGAGGCAGCGGCAAGCCGTACGAGCGGTGTTCCGTGACTGTCCACGCCTGGGCGATGGCGGCGCCGGAGGCTGAGATGCGGCAGGTCGAGCAGCACCGGTGGTCGGAGTCCGGGCAGAGGCGGAGATGCTCGCCGAGGGTGGTCGCGATCTCGTCGAGGACGGCCCAAGCGGTCCTGGCCAGCACGGTCCCGACGTCTGGCTGTCGGTATCCCTCGGTGTTCTTGTGGTTGCAGCAGGACTCGCCTGCTCTGGGCTGCTTGCTGGAGGAGAGGGCGGGTTCGATGAACAGGGTGTGGAAGTAGGTGATGCGTCCCAGGAGCTGGTGGATGGTGACCGCGTCGCCGGGCTTCACCGCAGCACCCCATCGGGGGCTTGCGGCGATATCGGCAGCGGGCAGGCGCACGTGGTGTCGGCCGTGGGGCGCTCGGCGCCGAGGGCTGCGGCCAACACAACTGTGGCCTCGTTCAGGCGGGCGAAGTAGCCGTCCCACCCCTGACCGGAGCCGGGGTCCAGGCTCAGGTCGAGGACCGGGGTGGTGTTACTCGTGTTCTCGCAGGTGAGCTCCGAGCGGCCGACGTTGACCTCGATGCCTGCGGGGAGGAGGGCGCTTGCGAAGGTGGCGGCCCGGCACAGTGCCGCAGCAGCGCGGGCGTACTCCTGGCGGTCGCGGGGGAGGAGCCCGATGCGTAGACCTGTTGGGGCCAGGTCCGCGCCGGTGTACTGGTGGCCCTGGCAGCTGTCGTACGTGACGAGCCCCCAGGCTCGGGTGGCCGAGTCGACCAACGGCCAGACGCCGGGTTCGATGGCCGCCCGCCACATCGGGTGGGCTGGGGTCAGATCGTCGGCCTCGTGGATACCGGCGAGGCCCACGGTGTTGATGTTGCCGTGCTCACTGGTGTGCAGCCTGACTTCGTTGCCGACGAGGTCGGGAGCGTCCCAGCTGGTCAGGAAAGCGTTCACGTAGCGCATGCTGTTCGGGGTGCGCGGGCGCCATCGCAGGGTCTGGCACCAGGCGCCGGCGGGGTGCGCGGGCTGGGCCAGCAGTGCGGCGACGCCGTCGATCATCCGCATGCGGTAGTCGCAGTACGCGTCGTGATCGTTGGTCGGGTCCTGGCGCCAGCGGGTGGCGATGCACCCTCCGCCGCAGGTGGTGCGGTAGTCGCAGGTCGTGCACTTGTCCATCAGGGCTTTGCCCTGGTTCAGGAGGAGGGAGCCCTGCTGAGCGCGGACCACCTCGTGCTCGTCGGCCGTGGACTCCAGCTGGGTGAGGCGGGCCTGGGGCCAGGGCAGTTCGTCGCAGCTCCCGAGGCGGCCATCGGGGTAGAGGGTGAAGACGTGGTCGCACTTGAGGTCGGAGAAGTGGCAGAAGCCTGCCGTCAGACCCCGTAATCGCCGGATCGTGGAGACGGCCGGTTCCAGCTTGATGCGGGCGAAGTGTCCGGCGGTGATCCAGTGAGCCGTGGCGGCAAGGACGAACTGGGCGTACTCGTTGGGATGGATGGCCCAGGCTGGGCCATCGGCTGCGTTCACGGCAGCCTGCTGAAGCAGTCGGCTGGCCGACTTGCGCCTGCTCGGCAGGGCCGTGGAGCGGCGGATCGTGGAGTCGAAGCAGGGTACGAAGCTGATCGCGTTGACCGAACCGAAGCCGGCGAGGTGGTCCAGCACCTCTTCGGCGCGGGACAGCACCGCCGGGGTCACCGCAGCGATCACACCGACGCTCCGGCCCCGCTCCGCGAGCAGGTTCAGGGCGGCGGCGACGCGCGGATACACGGGCTTGCCGTCGTAGCCGACGCGCCAGGCGTTGCCCTGGGCGTCACCGTCGAGGGAGATGCCGATCCGGAGGTCCGGGCAGAGGGTGTCGAACATGTCGAGCCAGTCGGCGTCGAGCAGGACACCGTTGGTCTGCAGGCTGACGCGGACGACCTGCGGCAGGCCGGACAGCTCCGCCAGGATCTCGCCGATGTGCTCCCGTCCGGCCGTTAGGGGCTCGCCGCCGTGGAGTTCGACGGCGAGCTTGCGGCCCTTGAAGATGTCGGCCAGGCGCCTGATCTGGTCGGCGCTGACCCTGGCACCCCCCGGGGCCTCCTTGCGCTTCTCGTAGCAGTAGAGGCAGTCGATGTCGCACGTCTCGCCGCGCGTCTTGACGATGACCGACACCGCGGTGCCGGTGTCATCGGCGTCCAGGCTCCGGTAGAGCCCGTCGATCGTGTGGCGCTGTTCTGTGCTGAGGTTCATCGGCTGCCCCCTCCTATGCTGCCGTGACCGGATGACTGGCTAGTCGGACAAACGCCCCAGCAGGGCGCCCTGGCCGGACTGGAGAATGTGCGCGGCCTCCAGCGGGATCCAGAAGCACTCGAAGTGAGTCGGCTCCTGCTCGCCGTCGTGGTCCTCCTGGCTCATCCACCGTTCCGGGGTCGGCTCGGTGAGCTCCAGGTGGAAGACGTGCCGGTGCTGGATCTCGAACCGGTACGGGCTGATGTCGTACTCGGTCTCGCCGAGCTTGCGGACGATCTTGAAGTCCGACAGGCCGGTCTCCTCGCGGGCCTCGCGCAGGGCGGCGGCCTCCGGGGTCTCACCGGGGCGGATGCTGCCCGCGGGGACCTGGATGCCGACTTCCTCGTAGGAGTAGTCGGTGTGGCGGAACACCAGCAGGCGTCCGTCGCGCACGACGTAGACGAGGACCTTTTCCTTCGTGACCTTCTCGGGCATAGCAACAACCTCCACTTGGTACAGGAGCTGATTCGTGAGCCGGCCCGACAGAGGGCCGGGGACTGCTTGTCCCGTGGTCGACCGCGATAGTCGGTGTCCCGGGGAAGCCCACGAGTCTAGGCCCCCAACTTGCTGTCAAATCAGCGCTATTCAGTCGATGGGCTGGTCCGCAAAGGGCCGCCCTGCTGCCGGGGCTACAGTCCGGCGCCTGGCCCTCGTTCGGGTGTGCGATGGCGCTCCAGCTGCCGGTGTACGAACCCTCGTCACCGCCCGATCAGCCACGTCGCCGGCATGGTCGTGGGGCAGACGCCGATCACGACGGCTGTCCTGATCTGTCGGTCGATCACCCGCACTGCTGGGCAGATCGAACTCCGCCCAGCAGCGCTTGCCCGTCGCCGTCAGATCGGCACCGTGGCGGTCGGCGAGCACGGATACGAGATACAGACCGCGCCCGGACTCGGCACTCCCGCTCAAGGGCTCCGGTCGCGGCAGCGCCTTCGTAGCGTCATGCACCTCGACCACAAGCACAGGCCCCTCCTGGTAGACGCTGACGGTGACCGGCCCCGACGCGGTGTGGCGCACGGCGTTGGTGATCAGCTCGCCAGCCGCCAGCTCGATTCCGGCCAGTGCCTCCGCGCCGAGCCGTATGCCCCAGGAGCGGATCTCGGCCACGACGTGGTGTCGTGCCTGCTGGGCGGCGGCTGCCGTGCGGGCGACTGTGAACGCGAGCTGATGGTGCGCTGCCATGAGCGGGCCTCCTGAACTGCCTGGCTTGCGTTACCACGGCGGAGACTCGGCCTCGCAGGGACCGCTGTCTTGCCGGGGCGAAGACGAAGTGTTGCCGGCGGCTCCCGCCTGAACGAGGCTCTGAACGACGCCGAACGCGGCCCTTTCGTGCCTAACCGATGTCTATTCGCCCTCCACCTGGAATTTCTGGACAACAGATCTTCGATCGGCGGCTGTTGATGTCTAGCGTGGATGCCGGACAAGGACCCCGGCATGAGGGAGCGGCTGTGGAGCCATCAGGACCGACCCTCTTCCAGACCCTGATCAACCAGCGGGGCTGGCAGGACTACCAGGTCTTCAAGCGGCGCTACGAGCAGGCGGCCAAGCAATTAGCGGAGTTGGAGGGACCGCCCTCGATCTCGACCGCGACGATCGAGAAGCGGCAGTTCTTCCGATACGCGCATGGCGAGGTCCGGACCCCGCAGACCGTCGCCCGCCGCGTCCTGGAGTTCATGTTTCCGGGCATCCCGGCCACCCGACTCCTCGGGCCTGCGGAGTCCAAGCCGGGACCCTCCCCACACCACCCAGCGGCTGACGACCGCGATGCAGTGGATCCATCCGAGTACGGCCTTGAAGACGTGGTCATGGCGGCGGCGAATGAGTCGGCGCAGTTCGCGGCCAGGGCAGAGAGCAGCAACGTGGGACCGCACACGCTGGAGCAGCTGGAAGCTGACATCCGCCGCCTCGTCATGACGTACCCCAACCGGCCCGTCGGGCCCCTGTTCCGCGAGGTCCGTGCCCTCCGAGACCGCGCCTTCGAACTTCTCGAAGGACGTCAGCCACCGCGGTACACCTCCGACCTCTACGTGGGCGCCGGCGTCCTGTGCGGCGTACTGGCGAACGCCAGTTTCGACCTGGGCCGCTACGACGCGGCCGAGACACAAGCCCGTACCGCCTTCCTATTCGGCGAACTCGCGGGGCATAACGGACTGCGCTCTTGGGTACGCGGACTCCAGGCACTCATCGCGTACTGGGACGGCCGCCCCGTAGACGCCGTACGCCTTGCGGACTCCGGAAGCGCGTTCACCCCGGAGTCCGGCACGGCGCAGATCCGGGTGGAGAGCATCAAGGCACGCGCCTATGGCCAGCTCAACAGGGACAGCGATGCCCTGGCGGCCCTCAGCGCCGCCGACCACCTGCGAGAGCGTCTCGCCGAGGGGGACGAACTGCCAGGCGGGATGATGGCCTTCCCCGTCGAGAAGCAACTCTTCTACTCCAGCAGCACGCACCTCTGGCTGGCAGGCACCCAACACCTCAGCGACGCCGAGGCTCGCGCCGACGAAGCTGTGGAGATGTTCCAGTCTGCGCTGCCGGAGCAGCAGAGACTCGGCGAGATGTCCCTGGCCCGCATGGACCTGGCCATGGCTCGGCTGGGCCGAGGTGACATCGACGGAGCCGCGACCCAGATCCACGCCGTCCTCGGGGTCAGCGCCCGGCGCCGCACCGAGAGCGTCGACCGCCGGATCGGCCACTTCAGCCGTCAGCTCGCGCTGCACCCCGGGGCCGGATCACCTGCCGCGATCGGCCTTCGTGAGGTGATCATTGCTCATCAGGAACGCATGCCCGCTCAGCTCCCGCCAGGAGGCAGCCAGTGACGATCGTGACCCTCTTGCACCCCGGCGCCATGGGCGCGGCCGTCGCCGCCCAGGCCGTCGAGGCAGGCCACGAGGTGCTGTGGGTGCCGGAAGGCCGCAGCGACGCGACCCGCCGACGCGCGAAGGAAGTCGGCGCCACCGCGTTTGACTCGCTAGACGAGGCGCTGGAACGGAGTGAGATCGTCCTGTCGATCTGTCCTCCGCAGGCCGCCGAAGACGTGGCGACCACGGTCGCCGGCCACGCCTTCGCCGGGGTGTACGTGGACGCCAACGCGATCAACCCCCAGCGAATGCAGCGAATCGCGGAGGAAATCAGGCCGGGCGCCATGGTCCTCGACGGTGCGATCTTTGGCCCGCCGCCCGGTGGCCAGCGGGTTGCTCGCCTCTACCTCGCCGGCGAAGCCCAGGCCGTGGACACGGTGCAGCCCGTGTTCAAGGACACCGCATTGCACGTCCGCCGCGCTAGCGGCAGCGTCGGCTCAGCCTCCGCGCTGAAGATGGCGTTCGCCAGCTACCAGAAGGCCGCCCGAACCCTCGCCGGCGTGGCCCACGCGCTGGCCGACGCTCATGGCGTCGGCGACGAGCTCACGGCCGAGGCGCAGGTGATGGCGTCCAACATCCTCTCCGACCCTGGATACCTGCCCAGCGTGGCCGCACGCGCCTGGCGCTGGGCTCCGGAGATGGAGGACGTCGCCGAAACGCTCCGCGCCGCCGGGTTGCCTGTGGATATGGCCGAAGCGGCGGTCGCGGTCATGGCCCGCTGGGAAGGAGACAAGGACCACTACGACCTGCCGGTCGCAGAGGTCTTGTCCCATTTGCGGGAACAGCCTGCTCGCTGAGCGGCGGCCGCCTCAAGACGGTGGCGTGGTGGCGCCCTGTGGGTGGAAGCCGCCCGTGCCTACGCGCAGCAGGGCCGCCTCGCCGACGGCTACCAGGCCCTGCGGATCGCGGAGACCTGCGCAGCCCAGGACGTGCGACGCCCAGCCGTCCGGGACCTGGTCGCCGACATGGCAGCGCGCGACCGTCGGCGTACGCTGCCAGAGCTCCACCACTTCAGCCGCCGACTGGGAGTACCCGCGTGACCGAGCCGCAGCGCAAGCCCTTCCTGTACGTCGTCGTCTGCGCGGCCGGGATCGCGGGCGACGTCGGCAAGCTGATCGGCGCTGCGCACGAGCAGAGCTGGGACGTCGGCGTCGTCGCCACCCCGCAGGGGATTCCCTTCCTCGATGTCGCCGCGATCGAGGAGTGGACCGGTTACCCCGTCCGCTCCGCCTGGCGTGCGCCCGGCGACGCACGGTCCTTCCCGCCTGCCGATGCGGTCGCCGTAGCCCCGGCCACCTTCAACACGGTCAACAAGTGGGCGGCCGGCTTCGCGGACAACCTCGCCCTCGGCATCCTCTGCGAGGCCCCGGGCATGGGCATCCCCACCGCCGTCCTGCCCTACGTGAACACCGCCCTCGCCGCCCACCGCGCGTACCAGCGGAGCCTCGCAGAGCTGCGCGAGATGGGTGTTCTGGTCGGCAGCTACGAGCCCCACCGCCCGAAGTCCGGCGGCGGTGCCGACCGCTTCCGCTGGGAGGAAGCCGTCGATCTCCTGGCTCCGTTGCTGGCGGCAGGGGCCGCCCACCACTGATCCTGCGACTGCCAGTGGGTAAGGCCTGCCGGACTTGCGCATCGGGAACGCCTGCGATCGGTGACCGGGAGGTACCCGGTCACCGGTCGCAGGGTGCTGTTCCGGGCCCGTCAGTCTTCGTAGGGGAGGTATATGCCGCCATCCGGAGCGGCGATGGCGCACAGGCGCTCGTACTCGGCGCGGTCTTCCTCGGTCATGTGCGGGAGTACGTCCATGACCATGCGGGCTTCGGGGTGCCGGGCGAAGTACGAGAACAAGAGCTCGATGAGGGCTTCCACGGCGTTGTCCTGCTCGAGGGCAGCCGCGGCGTTGCGGGCGCTCAGTGCTGCCACGGCTTCGAGTTCGGCGCGCGTGGCCTGGAAGGCGGTGGCCTGTTCGGCCCGTGTGAAGGGGCGCCCGTCACTGTGGGACCAGGTGTTGGTTTCGGGTCGGAGCTTGAAGTCCGCGTCCAGCAGCAGGGCGATGATTTCGACGCGCAGTTCGGTTTCGGGCATGCGGGGGTTCCTTACGGGATGGGGTCGGTGGTGATGTTTTCAATGCTCCGGAGAAACCCCGGTTTGGCTGACCGGGGATCGTCGGCTATGTAGGGACGGGGCACGCCCTGGCGTCAGCGCCGGCGGGAGGCGTTGTTCGCGGCCTTCAGAGCCGGTTGTGTGGGCGCCGCGTGCCGGGGGAGCGATGCTGCGGGTTCGGCAGGCAGGTGAGCGAGACGGCGGAGACGCCAGACGAGGACGTCGCTGACGGAGGTGGTGCTGTCCAGCTCCCGGTGCCGCGTGGCTTCTGCGAGGAGGTGGGCCGGGTTGTGGCCTGCGGCCTGGGTATCGGCGAGTGTGGCCGCCAGGGCGGGCCAGCCCGGCTCGGCCAGAATGTGTTCGGCAATCTCGGGCAGCGCCTGGCGTAGGACGGCTGCCTGTCGTCGCTGTAGTGGCAGGGAGCGGCCTCGCTGGTGGAGCACGGACATCGGCTGGGCGGCCGCGATCTCGTAGGCGGCGCACAGGTGTTCGGCGGCTTGGTGGGCGGCTTCGGCTTGCTGGGCGTGGTGCTTCTTGGCGTGCCAGTTCGCCGCCGCGGTGACGAGGAAGAACGCGGTGTCGATGAGCATGGCGGTGGTGGCGCCGTCCTCTCCGCGGCCGAGAGCGGGTCCGCTGTGGACGAGGTCGTGCGCGGCTTGGCGCAGGGCGTGGTCGTGCCCGCGTACGGCGCGGACGTGGGAGCGGGAGGCCCGCTCGAACGCGAAGGCTGCATCCCGGAGTTCTTTGCGGGTGTGGGCGGCGGAGGTCTTGGCGAGCGCGTCGAGGACCTCGCCGGTAGCGGCGATCTGGGCTGCTGCCATGCCGTCGTCGCCGTGCTCGATGAGCAGCAGTGCCTGCCAGGTCGCCGTGGTGGCGCGGCGGCGGGCGTACGCCGGGCCGGTCACCGGCGGGAGAACGGGCTGCTCCGGTGAGACGACCTCGTCCGAGGAGGGCTCTGCCGGTTGGGTCCAGCGTTCGCGGATGCGGGGCAGGGAGAGGTCGGGGGCGAGCTTAGATCCCGAGTAGAAGACGGGTTCGCCGTTCTTGTTGCGGTCGTCGGGCAGGGCCACGGTATAGCCGAGGAGGTCCCCGGACGGTGCCAGGCGACGCTTTACGAGGAGACCGGCATGGGCGAGACGGCCGAAGAACTCCTCCTCGCTCTGGGCGCCGGCCGCCGCGCGTCGGACGCTCTCGCGTAGTTCCTCTCTCGGGGTGCGTTCCCGCTGGAAGCGGCCGGCTTTGTGGCGCTCGGCGCTGGTGGGGCGCTGGGCTGCGGTTCCATCGCCGGTGTTGAGGCGGCGCAGGCCGTAATCGGTCTCGATGAGACGGGCTTCGGCCTGGGAGCGCTTGGCTTCGTTGTGGCGGCGGGGCCGACGGCCGTCTTCACGGACGGTGGTGGCGATGATGTGGATGTGGTCGTCGGCGTGGCGGACGGCTGCCCAGCGACAGGCGGCGGTGTCGCCCTCGTGGGCTATGCCGGTCGCGGCAACCATGCGGCGGGCGATGTCGCCCCACTGCTCGTCGCTGAGGACCGGGTCCTCGGGCGCGGCACGTACGGACAGGTGCCATACGTGCTCTGTGGGGCGCCGTGACTTGGGCAGGGCTTCGACGGGCTGGTCGAGGAGCCTTTGCAGGTCCGCGTAAGTGGCTTTCGGGTTGCGTCCGGGGTCGGGGACGAGGCTGTCCCAGGCCGCCACGAGGTGCGGGTCGGTGTGTTCTTCGTGGGTGCCGGGGCCGTAGAGGTAGCGGATCAGGCCGATGGTGCGGGTGCCCATCTTGTGGACGCGGGGGATCATCCGGCGGGAGTCTCCGTCTCCAAGTAGCGCTGGGTGAAGTCCTCCACGCGCTCGGCGGTCCGCTGGACGGCGTCGAGGACCGCCTTGGCGTGCGGAGCGTCGGCGCCGGAGTTCAGGACGGTGGCGACCTGGTTGAGGTTGTTCCCGATTTGGCCGAAGGCCCGGCGCAGCGCGAACAGCTCTCTGGCCATCTCCCGATGGGTGGCGATCTCGGCTTCGGTGTGTTCGAGGTCGCGGGCGGCCTTCAGGGCAGAGTGGGCGAGGAAGCCGGCGATGCTCATGTGGCAGGCAGACGCGGCGTGGGTGAGGAGCTGGAATTCATCGTCGTTCATGCGGCAGCTGGGCTGGTGCACGCGCTTCTTCTCGGCGGGCAGGCGTTCACGCTGGCGCACGTGCGATGTCGTTGGGGCGGTGTGCGTGCAGCGGGGAGTGTGGCAGGTGTGTAGTCCCTCCGTTTCGTGGTGCGATCCGGCCTTGGCCGCGTCCCGAAGGACCGGCGCCCTCTGGTGCCGGTCCGCTCCCGCCACCCCTGGGGCGGGAGAGCCCAGAGCATTGCTCCCGACGGGAGCAATGCTCTGGGTACAACTTGCTCCTCCTGAGGCTGGAAGCGAGGGCATGTGCTCGTCGTGGCTGGGACCGTCGTGCGGTGGGTTGTGCATGCGTGTCCTTGAAGCGGTAGAGGCTGGTCGTGTGAAGGGGCTGTTGGGCGGGGTCGACCGGTTGGGGACCGCTCGCTCGTGACGCGAGACGCTGCCGGTGCTGTCCGGGGACCGGGCGGGGACGGTCCCCGTTTCGGGGAGGCGCTCGGTCCCCAGCGGCAGGGGTGTGGGGGACCGGTCCCGTCTCGGTCCCCGTACTGGTGGGTGGGGACGGTCCCCGACGTGGTGACCCGGCGGGTCCCCGAACCGCCGCAGGGCGGTCCCGGATGGTGGGGACCGTGGGGACGGTCCCACCTGAGCTGGGGGACGTCAGGCCGGGGTGACCTGCGGAAACAGAGTCGGGACCGGTCCCCGTGGCGCCCGGCGCGCGCAGCGCAATCAGGGGACGGTCCCCGATCGACTGCTGCCGGTCCCCTCCTGGGGGAGGTTGCTGCCAGCCGGGGACCGGGGCCAGGTTGGGGACCAGGGCCGGGACGGGGACCAGGACCGGGACCGGGATGGCACGGTCCCCGAACGGCTCGGGTCAGTGGGTCGGTCCCCACAATGACGGGGACCGACCTGGGTGGGGACCGTGGTGGTCAGGAGCCCGACGGCTGGGCGCGTCGGCGGTCCGGGCCGGTGAGGATGACGCGGGTGGTCATCTCTGCCAGGCGGGAGGCGACGCGGTCCCCGACTGCGTTGCGGAGTTCCGCGATCGGCAGGTTGGTGGTGATCAGGGTCGGGAGCATCTCGGTGTAGCGGCGGTTGATCAGCCGGTACGTCAGCTCCTCGGTCCACTCGGACTGCTTGGCCGCGCCGAGGTCGTCCAGGATCAGCAGTGGGCACCGGCCGAGCTCTTGGATCTCCCGCTCGGAGTCGTGGTTGGGCCGGGGCCGGAGCTGGGCGTAGAGGTCGGCGGAGGTGACCGCCTGCCAGCGCAGGCGGACTCCGGCGGCCAGCAGCGAGCGGACGGCTCCGTACGCCTGGTGGGTCTTGCCGATGCCGGTGGGCCCGGCGATCAGCAGCGAGGGGCCGTAGGCGATGCCCCGAGTCCCAGCCGGTCCGTTCCGCCCGGCGAGGGTGACCGCCTCCACCCAGCCCAGGACTTCGCGTTGGGTGGCGAGTGCCTCGCGGTAGCGGGGCGGGATGCGGCGGTCAGCGAGCTCCAAGGCGGTCACCGGCTCTACGGTGGGCCCTGCGGGGGCGGTGTCGGGGTCGATGCCTTTGGCGGCGAGGATGGCCTGGAGACGGGCTGCAAGGGCGTCGACGCGCTGAGGTTCGCGGGTCGCGGTGGTCACAGCTGGCCTCCGTAAGCGGCTTCGGCGTCAACGGGGTTGGTGTACGGCTGAGGGGCCCTGCGGGCGCCAGCGGTGGCCTGGGGCGGGTTCATGGCCTCGTTGACCAGGCTGGGCAGCAGGCTCGGGTGGAGGCTTTTGACGCGCATGTGCTCGACCCCGGCTCGGACGTGCTCTGGGTCGATGCCTTCGCGCAACAGCTTGCCGATCTCCCGGCCGACATGGCCCAGAACGCTCTCCGGGGGACGCTTCCCGCACGCGGCGGCGTACTCGCCGACCAGCTGATGGGTTGTGACGGTCTGGGGTGGGGTGGGGGCGCTCGCGCCTCCCAACGGAGATCCTAGATCCATGATCCTAGGTCCTAGATCCGGACCGTGAGGGCTCGGCGCAGGCTCCCGTACCTCCCCCTGACTGTGCACGGAGGGCTCACTGAACCCGTCCTGACCTGCGGATACGGGGATCATCGAAGCGGCATGAGGTGTGGGTGCGAGCTCCGGGGCGGGTGCCTGATGCTGCGCGGACGCCTCACGGAGCCCTCCCTGCGCCAGCGGTGAAGTCAGGGGTACCCGGCCTCCGTCGTGGTAAGGGCAGTTCGGGTGCCGGACACCGCTGGGGCGGTTGACCTTCTGGTGTTTGGAGAAGGTCACGATGTGCAGGTATCGCTTGCCGTCCTCGCCCTCGTACCGGCAGATGAGTTCATTGCCGGCGAGCTGGGTGAGGTCGTCCTCGACCTCGATCGGGCCGTGTTCGGGGCGCAGGGACCACAAGAGGCCTGCGATGACGGCGGACTGGTCACGGAACCGGCCGTGGTCGTCGGCCTGGGTGAGCAGGCCGAAGAACGTCCGCTCCGCGGTGATGCTGACGGCGGCCAGCGATTCGGAGCTGAAGGCTTCCGGCTTGATGGTGCGGATGCGTGCCACGCCTATCGCCCCGCCTTCGTCTGCTGCTGGGACGGCGACGCCAGGGTGGGCGCGGGTGTGCGGACGGCTGCTTCGGCCGTACTGTGGGGCATAGACGTTCCTCAGATCCGTTCAGGAGTGGGCGGTTTGGACAAGGGGCTCCCATCGGCTCTCGGCGCTGCAACGCCGGGAGCCGATTCCTTTGTCGGGGGTGCTTAGCCAAGACAGCCACACCCAGCCCGCGCAAGTCCAGCGAATCCGCACTCGAAAAGCGTCAGAGCGCATCGCTGATCGCGAACGTCTTCACAGTAAGGGCGAATCCCCGGTTGACCAAAAAGTCGACGGCGCAGGGGTAGCGGCGAAGATCGAACGTCGAAAGCCATTGACCGGGGTAGGCGAGGCGATCTATGTTTCCGTCGCCCGAACCCCTGATGGTGTGCGCACCTCTGTGGTCCGAGATGGGTCGTAGTTCCGCAATGGCTGCCTATGCGGGAATCATCAGTTCGTTCTCCGCGAAACGAGCCTCAAAGTCCCATGTCTGGGCTTCCGTGATTACGAGAACCCGGGAACCCGAGCTACAACAGACGCATGCCCCGAAGAGCTACGGAAATCGGTCCCGCCGGAGAACGGACCGCCCACGCCATCGAGTGGCTGCGCACCTCGCGCGGATTCGCCCAGCGAGAGCTCGCTGCCCGTGTCGCCGAGCTCGGCCACCCCATGACCAACACCATGCTGTCCCGCATCGAACGCACCCGCCGGCGCTGCGACGTGGATGACCTCGTCGCCATTGCGGCCGCCCTCGGTGTCTCCCCGCTCGCCCTGCTCTAGCCCGCGACGTAAGGGTCCGGGCGGGTGCGCGGTGACGTCGCCCCGGCTTATACCCGACGATCCCCGGTCAGCCAAACCGGGGATTCTCCAGACCATAGAAGTAGTCCGCTCCACCTGCCTGTCAGCAAGTGGGGGCGGACTCGTCATGCCCGATGTCCGTCGCCACAGGTTGTTGACGGAAGATCCCGAAGGTTTCGATACGTGCGAAGTGTTGCTTGTGACAGTGAATTGCTGGCGAATGTCCGTATGTCTCCCCGTGCGTCGCCGCTGGGTAGGGGTTTTCTGAACGTGCATGAAGCCGCCGAATACCTGGGGCTGTCGCCCGCCACCCTTTACGTGTGGCGGCACCGTCGCCAAGGTCCGCCGAGTTTTCGGATGGGGCGGAGCGGACGTGTGATGTACCGGATCGAAACGCTTGACGAGTGGATCCGGGAACAGGAGCAGGCGGACTCCCGCAGTAATACTTCCCTAAATCCGGTGAATGCCGCCCCGCAGCGCCGCGCCGGGTACTCGGCCACGGCCTGACCGATCTACCCGGCCTTACCACCCGCCCTACACCTAACCCTTACCCCGAGGAATTCTTTGGCCGGCTATATCGAAGACCGTTGGATTAAAAAGAAGAAGGATCCCGTCACAGGGAAGCGTGAGCGTACGACCCGTTACGGCAAGGGGTCTCGGTATCGTGTCGCTGGAATCCCGGGCGTCCGGGACATGTCGTTCGACGTGCTGGAGGACGCCAAGGGGTGGCTCCGGCGGTCCGGCACCGACAGCGAACGGGGCGAGTTCGTCGACCCGCGCGACGGCTCCATCACCTTGACGGACTTCGTCACGCGCCATTGGCGCGCCGGCGTTCGCGGCGCGCCCGGCACGGTCAAACGAGTTGACGAGCGTGTACGACTCCACATCCTTCCGCACCTCGGTGCGGTGGCGCTGCGCGACGTGTCGGCGACCGTCCTGCGCGGCTACATAGCCACGCTCGAAGGCGAGTGCTCTCCGCGGTACGCCCGGCAGATCCTCACCTCGCTGTCGAACATCTTCGAGACCGCGATCGACGACAAGCGCCTCGTCCGCAACCCGATGCGGGCCAAGACGGTGCGTTGGCCGAAGGCCCCCGACGAGGATCGTGACGCGTGGCCGCTGGCAACGGCGCAGCGGGTGCGGGACGTGATCAATCCTCGCTACCGGATCGCGGTCGTCGTCGCGCTGGGGTGTGGGCTGCGCCAGGGAGAGGTGTTCGGGCTGTCGCCGAGGGACATCGACTTCGAACGAGGTGTCATCCGGGTGCGCAGGCAGGTGCAACTTCTCTCAGGGCGCCTCTACTTCGCCCTTCCCAAGGGTGGCAAGACGCGCATCGTCGACATGCCCCGGTCGGTGGCCACGGAACTGGCCGCGTACTTCCTCGACCATGCGGTGGTCGACGTCGAGCTCCCCTGGGGCGGACCAGAGCCCGACCGGGAGAAGCAGCGCTTCCCGCTTGTCCTCACGACGACGTACGGCAACGCATCCGCGCCAACATCTTCAACGACGAGGCCTGGAAGCCGGCCCTCGCCGCGGCCGGAGTCATCCCCGCACGGGAGAAGGGCGCGCGGTGGAAGGCTTCACGCAAGAACGGCTTCCACGTGCTCCGGCACACTTACGCCTCGGTCCTCCTCGAAGCGGGCGAGTCCATCGTCACGCTAGCCCGGTGGCTCGGTCACTCAAGCCCGACCATCACCCTCGACCACTACGCCCACTTCATGCCGGAGGCCGGCGGCAAGGGCCGCGCGGCCATCGACGCACTACTCCGCACGGTGCCCGAGTACGTACCTGAGGACCTTGTCTTGTCCCACCAGAGCACTACCGGTCTCACCGAAGCGTGACGAACCGCCTCGACCCGCCGATGCCCTCAACCGTCGGTCGCAGCGAGGAGACGCGCCGCATGGTCGGGGTCGAGGTCCCATTGCAGGGTGATGGCCGTCATGCCGTCCAGCTGGAGGTAGTCCTCTGTTGGATGCGCGGTCGCCCCTTGGGCGATGGCGCTAGCGAGGTTCGTCACGCCAGAGTCCCGGAAGGCAGGGCCCTCGGCGATCTCGCTCTCCACCCGACGAGCGAGGGTGTCGAGGAAGTCGAGGATCGCAGCGATGACCGGATCCCCCTGGCGTAGTCCAGCGACCACGCTGCGTGCCTGCTGAAACTGCGCCACCGCCTCGTCGGCGATGTTCCGGTGCCTCGCGTCTGTGTCCCTGAGCGTCGCTAGGTGAGCCAGACCCGAGAGGCACTGGAGGGCTTGGTGGGCGTCGAGGGCAGCTTCGGTGAGCGGCGTCGGGTGTCCTTCAGGAAGCTCGGTGCTCCAAGCGTCGAAGAGACCGGTCCCCGGCCATAGGGCCGCCTGAAGCTGTTGCGCCATGAGCCTGACTGGCTTGCCGTCGACAAAGGGAACGAGCAGGACGGCCCTACGGCTGCCCTGGGAGCCGGGATCGTGCTTCAGCAGCGAGCACAGCTGTTCCACTGCCGTCGGCCACTGAGTGAGTTCAGCGAGCTGCACACCCACCGCAAGTTCCGTGGCAGGCCACTCCGTTGAGTCCGGGTCTGAGACAGGTCTGGTGTACCAGCTGATGCGGATCCCTGCTGCCCTGGCGCTGGACTGGAGTTTCAGGGGCAGGGCCTCTGCTCGTGCGCCGGCGGCTCGGCGGGCAAGGTCTGCTGCCCGAGAGAGTGCCTGCGCGGATGGTCCTGATCGCGCCGCGGCCCTGAGCTCCTTGTGTCCGAGGGTGCCCCAGGCGAGTTCGGCCAGAACGGCATGCAGGTCGGCGAGGTTCCCCACGAGGTGATCGAGGATATCCGGAGGGTCCTGGCCGATGAGGTGCCAGCGCTCCTCATCCCGCACCTGCAAGGCGAGGCTTGGCAGGCTGTCGCCGACGTAGCTGGCGAGCGCTGCATACCCGTTGGGGTCGGCGAGCCTTCGCGTGAGGTTCTCGGCGATCCCGTCCACCAGGTGTTGCAGGTGGTCGCTTCCACCTCCTGGAACGTCGTCACCGACGGGCAACGTGGACAGGAACGAAGTGTCGACGGGGAGCGTCAGTGACGCGGCCCAGTCCAGTAGCGCTGCCTGCGTCGTGCGTAGGCCTTCGACCTCTTTGGGTCGACCGCGACCGACGCACCAGGCCTGGGTCAGATCCGTCAGGTATTGGTGGAGCACGGGGAGTGAGGAGGCTGCGGTTGCGGTGCGGGTGGTCCAGTCGGTATGGCCAGCCACCGTTGCACCGATCAGTGTGCGGGTGCGAGTCCACGCCACCGTGGCGGGCGATCTGTCGTATTCCCGCTTCAGAAGGCTGACCCCGCTGGTGAAGTCACCAAAGGTCAGCGGCAGCCCACCGGGTAGCAGATTTTGGATGTCGGCACTCTCGCACTGTGGAAGGCAGCGCAGCAGCATCCGCCCGAGCTCCCTGACCTCCTGTTCGGCGTCCGGTCGTGCCTGGTCCGACACGTGGAGGAGACGGGCGTATGCGACCTGGGTGCCCTCGCGATCGACGATGGACGCCTCAGTGACCCACGGTGAATGGGCCGCTACGCTGCCCAGCACACGCTCCTCCCCGCCTGCGAGTTGCAAGAGCTCTTCGGCCAGGGCCACCGATGCGGTCCGGGCTGTGGAGAGGATGTCCCCCAGGAGATCGACCGGTGCGCCGGCGAGTAGCTGCCCGAATGGCGAATTGGCGAGTACCTTCGGCCCACCCGCCAGATCCAGACCAGTCCCGGCAAGGACGGCGAGCAACCGCTGGGATTCGACGGGCTCCCCGCACTGGGACAGGAGGAGACTGATCGCTGCTTTGCCGAGCCGTTCCACGAGCGCGTCGCGCAGCGGCGAACCGGAGGTATCCGCCGCTCGGATCTCGGTGATGGCTTCGGCGATCTCGGGTTTGAGCTGCGGCAGCAGGTCCCCGTCCACGAGCGCGAACTGAAGGGTGGTGCGGCGCAACGCGGGCGGGATCCGGTGTCGGTCGAGGGTCCGGCGCCAACCGGCCGCAGTGCGGTTGACGTCGACCAGCCGAAGAGCCTGCAGAACGCCGGTGGTCGCCTTTACAGAGGGGCGCTGGCCGAGTTCGACCACGATCTGGTCCAGTACGACGGGATCCAGCGCGGGGTGTTCGGTGAGGACACCGGTGATGAACGACTGAAGCTGTGAGTCCACCAGCATGCGCATCACCGCGAGGACGGTCTCGCCCAAGATCGGCGGCGGAATCGCGTGTACGGCGTCGGCCAGATGCGCCGAGCGCAGCTGGTGCAGCCCGGACAGGAGTCCCCGCCGTTCGTGGACGAGATGCTCATCGGCCAGGCGGGACAACGCCGTGCGAAGGTCCGTGTCTCCAAGGCCCAGCTGTTGCTGAAGTGTACGTACGGGCAGATCGACGCCCCACTGGTGGGCGATCGAGATCCTGGCCAGGATCTCGATCTCTGTCTGGCGTCCTTCGGCCACGCGCCGCTCGACCTGCTCTGACAGGACGTCCGAGAGCCTGCGTCCGCGGGTGAGTAGATGCGTGAATTCCAGGGTCAGGCCGTTTGCCGCGTCGTACGCTTCCCGCCAATGCGCGGCAGCCGTGGTGCCGGTGGCCGACAACCCGGCGTGGATCTGCTCGGCGACCTCCTCATCGAGGGTGACCTCGATCTGGGTACAGTCGACCCGGCTTCGGAGGGGCAGAAGGTCCTCGCTCCGGACCGAGCCGAGGAGCAGGACACCGGGGATCGGGGCGAGCTCGCGGTAGAGGACATCCCATGCCTCGGCCGCTCCGATACCGATGCCGTCCACGACGAATCCGACCGGAGAGCGGGTCGTGGGTTGCAACGCCCTCGCAAGCCTTACGAGCGGGACGGCGTCGTCCGCCTGGAGCCGCCTGATGCGGTACCAGAGCACGTGTCTGGTGACGTAGGCAGCCGTCCACATCACGGCGGACTTGCCGATGCCCGACGGGCCGGTCACGAGGACGCTCTGACCCCGATGGATCGCATCCGCCACCCGCCCGGTCAGGACAGGCCTGGGGGCCGGAAGCCCGGCAGTGATGTGGCCCGGCTGCACGTTGACGCCTTCGTGGAAGCCGGCGGCCTGGAGCGGCCGGTCGAAGTCGACAGGCTCGCAGAGGCCCGTGGCCAGTGCCTCCTCCAGCGATGCGCGGTCGATGGTTTGCGCGACTTCGGTCGCAATCCCTGCAATGTTCGTTCGACTTAGTCCTGCCGCTCCCGACAGGGTCGTCTCAGCGTTGGCATCGGCCCGTCTTGCGACGGCGCTGCGCAAGGCCAGCACGACTGCCTCCGCAGCTACCGGCAGCAGCCCGAGCCGATGGGCTACAGCGGTGCGGGTGTCGTCGGCGGCGGCACGCCATGGCAAGACGTAGAGACTGGCGGCATTGCACCATGCGTCGATTTCATCTTTGGTCAGGCCGGCCTTCGCGGCCTTCGCGTTGAATGCCTGTAGCAACCGGTGGCCTCGCGGTAGATCACTCAGGGGGGCGCCCCACTGGGTGAACCATTCGCCTTCAACTGGCCGCTCGAGGACAAGAAGGGGCCGACCCTCCAGTCGAGCCTGTACACGCTTCGCGTGCGCCAGGGCCATGGCGACGAGGTGCTCGGCAACCTCGGGTGCGGTGAAGTCGCCGATCCGTTCCTGTCGGGACTTCACCTGGACATGCCAGGGTGTCGGTCCATCACACGAGAGGTCTTCCAGACCCTCCGGGACGATGCGATCGGAGTCGAGGGCGCCGGACAGAACGCGGCTGCACAGCCACGCCCCTACAGCGTCTTGGTAGTGGAACCCACGGCCGGCGCGTGCTCCCGAACGCGTCGACACCCACAAGGCCTCGCCAGGTCCGCTGGTCGGTTCGCTTTGCTGCACAGACACGGGGGGCTGAGCCCGCCTGCTACGCCCCCTGCTCTTGCTGGTCATCCGAGAAGCATTGCAGGCCCGTTGGACAGCCGTATGGCCTACCAGCATGAAGTCTCCGAGACGGTCACTGAGGAGCTTCCTCAACGGTTGCTTGTTTTCGCGCTGCCCAGGGGCGACGGGAGCCGAATTACCACTGGTGGCTCGACACTCGCAGGAGCCGGTGGGGATGGTCCAGGGCACGCCAGTGTCGTGGATGTTCTGCGGGCCGGTCGGCAGCTCCCAGGGAAGCGCTGGCGTGGTGTTCGCCGGCACTCTCGGTGACGGTCAGCGGCGGCTGTCCGACTCAAGCCGAAGCGCACGGAACGCGTGGAGCAGCAGGTGGGAGGGGCACGGCTTGCTCCCTGGCACCGCGCATTCTCCCCAGATTCTCCCCAGGGCCCCGGATTGGCCTCTCGGAGACGTTCGCTGTAGCGAACTCGACCAGAGACTCCTGCCCGCCGTCTACAGCCAGTCGCGCTTCTTGAAGATGACGTACAGGCTCACGCAGACTACTGCCATCAGCAGGATCGCGAAGGGGTAGCCGGCTGCCCACTTCAGTTCCGGCATGGTTTCGAAGTTCATGCCGTAGATCGTTCCCACGAGTGTGGGTGCGAACAGGATGGCTGCCCACGAGGAGATCTTCTTGATCTCCTCGTTCTGTTCGAAGCCCGCCTCGGCGAGGGCGCGCATTTCGGCGTTCTGCTGTTGGGAGACCAGGGTGGCGTTGACCGTGAGGATTTCCGTGAGGGCCTGGCGGAAGCCGTCGACGCGTTCGCTGGTGTGCGTGACGTGGTCGGCGACGTCGCGGAGGTAGCGCTGGAGTTCCTCGTCCGTGCCGTATTTGGCGAAGCCCGCCATCAGGCCGTGGAGCATGCCGACCAGGGGGCGGGTGGCGCGCTGGAACTCGACCATTTCTCGGGAGGGTTCGTAGATGCGGCGGGAGACCGCGGGGTCGCCGCGGAAGACCTCGGTCTCGATCTCGTCGATGTCCGTCTGGACGCCCTCGACGACGGGGGCGTAGCCGTCGACCACCGCGTCGAGGATGGCGTACAGGGCGGCCTCGGGGCCGAGGGAGAGGAGCTCCGGGGTCTGTTCCATGCGGTGGCGGACCCCGGAGAGGTCCGGGGCGCCGCCGTGCCGGACCGTGATCAGGAAGTCCGGGCCGACGAAGACGTGCAGTTCGCCGAACTCCACCTCCTCCTGGGCGTCGAGGTAGCGGGCCGCGCGCAGGACGACGAAGAGGGTGTCGCCGTAGCGCTCCAGCTTGGGCCGCTGGTGGGCCTCGAGCGCGTCCTCGACGGCCAGTTCGTGGAGGTTGAACTCGGCCGCCAGGGAGTGGAGTTCGGGCTCGGTCGGGCGGTGCAGGCCGATCCAGGCCATGCCGTCGGGCTCTTCGCGCAGCCGTCGGAAGGTGTCCGCCAGGGTGGCGGGGGAGGCGACGCGGCGGCCGTCGTGGTAGACGGCCGAGTCGATCACACTGCGGTGGTCCGGGGGCGTGGCGGCCGCCGGTGCCGGCTGCGGGCCGGCCGGGGGTCCCGACGGGGGAGTGGCGGGCGGGGAAGCGGGGCGACGCCATCCCGCGCGCTTTCCGGTGGGCGCAGGCGAGGGGCGGCGGTCTGGGCGCTCCGACATCGCAGGTCAGCTCCGGTCGAACGGCTGTTTACGGGCAAGGTGCAGGATATACGGGCGTTCCGGTGGAGGGCGGGCCCCGCGGCGTGCTCACGGGGGATCAGTCACGAGTCAGCCGGGATCAGCCCAAGGATCACCAGGGATCACTCCGGGGACCACCCCGGGGATCACTCCGGGGATCAGCCCAGGATCACCCCGGGGATCACCCCGGGAATCAGCCCAGGATCACCCCGGGGGATCAGCCCAGGGTCACCCCGGGATCGGCCCAGGATCACCCCGGCGATCAGCCTGCGGGGAGAGTTCGCCGCCGAGGTCCGGGTTGAGGACAGCGGGTGTCCGCAAGGGCGGATAGCTTGCTGTCATGGCCTCCAGGACATCGCACGCCGTACTCGGCACCCGCGCGCTCAACCGTGCCACGCTTGCCCGACAGCTCCTGCTGAGCCGCGCCGAGATGTCCGCGCGGGACGCCGTCGGGCACCTCCTCGGACTCCAGGCGCAGAACGTGAAGCCGCCCTACTTCCAGCTGCACGCCCGCCTCGCCGGTTTCCGCCCCGCCGAGCTGGCCGGGCTGATGGAGTCCCGGGAGGTGGTCCGGATGGTCACCATGCGGTCGACGATCCACACGCACACCGTTCAGGACGCCCTCACCCTGCGTCCCCTGGTCCAGCCCGCCCGGGACCGCGAGGTGAACCACTTCCGCAAGGGACTCGCCGGCGTGGACCTGGAGCGGCTTGCCGAGCTCGCCCGCGCCTTCGTCGACGACGAGCCGCGCACCATGGCCGAGCTCCGCGAGGAGCTGCTCGGGGAATGGCCCGACGCCGACCCGCAGTCCCTCTCCGTCGCCGCCCGCTGCCGTCTGCCGCTGGTCCAGGTCACTCCGCGCGGCGTGTGGGGGCGCAGCGGGCAGGTCCGGCTCACCACCGTGGAGAACTGGCTCGGACGGCCCGCCGGGTCCGCGCAGCCCGTGGACGAGGTCGTCCTGCGCTACCTCGCAGCCTTCGGTCCCGCCTCCGTGAAGGACATGCAGGTGTGGGCCGGCCTGACCCGGCTGCGCGAGGCGTTCGAACGGCTGCGCCCCGCTCTGGCCGTCTTCCGGGACGAGAACGGGGTGGAGCTCTTCGACCTGCCCGACGCGCCCCGGCCCGACGCGGACACGCCGGCGCCGCCCCGCTTCCTCCCCGAATTCGACAACCTCCTCCTCTCGCACGCGGACCGCACCCGCGTCGTCGCTCCCGAGATCAAGGGCCGCACCTGGACGGGGAACCAGGCCCACTGCACCCTCCTGGTCGACGGTTTTCTCGCGGGTCTCTGGAGGCAGGACGGAGAAACGCTCACCGTCCAGTTGTTCCACGACACTTCCGCCGCGCGGAAGGAGGAGATCGCCGCCGAGGGAGAGCAGATGCTGAGGGTGATGGGCCGCCCGGAAGGCCCGGAGGGCCCCGGGAACAGCGGGGAGCCGGGCCGGGTCTCCGTACGCTTCGGGTCAATCCACGGCTGACGCGGCGCTGGTGGTCCGTACGCCCCACGCGGCACGATGCCCGGCATGACATGACGACCCGCCGCCGAGCCGCCGACCACGTGACCGGCCGACCACCTGGCCTGCCGGCCACCTCACCGGCCGACCACCCGACCGGCCGACCACCCGACCGGCTGACCACCTCGCCGGCCGGCCGCCCGATCGCCGCCGATTCCGATGTCGGCGCCCCTCCATGCAGTTGCCCCGATACCAGGAGAGAGCAATGCGGATTCCGATGACCGTCGCGGACTTCCTCGACCGGGCCGAGCTGGGGTTCTCCTCCAGCCCCGGCGTGGTCGACGAGCCGGACCAGCCTGCCGCGCCCGTGCCCGTATCGACGTACGGGCGGCTGGGCGAGCGGGTTCGGGCCTGGCAGGCCGGGTTCGACCGGCTCGGTGTCGGCGAGGGCGAGCGGGTGGCGGTGGTCAGCCACAACTCCGCGCGGATGCTGGAGCTGTTGTTCGCGCTGCCGATGAGCGGTCGGATCTGCGTGCCGGTCAACTTCCGCCTCAAGCCCGAGGAGGTCGACTACGTCGTGCGGCAGAGCGGGGCCTCGGTCCTGCTCGTCGATCCGGAGCTGGACGACGCGCTCGCCGGGGTCACGGCACGCCACCGGTTCGTTCTCGGCACGCGGACGGAGAGCGAGCTGATGCGCTTCGGCGTCGAGCCGCGCCCGTGGTCGAACCCGGACGAGGACGCCACCGCGACGATCAACTACACGTCGGGCACCACCGCCCGCCCCAAGGGGGTACGGCTGACCCACCGCAACATCTGGGTCAACGGTCTGACGTTCGGGCTGCACACGCGGGTGTGGGAGCGCGACGTCTACATGCACACGCTGCCGATGTTCCACTGCAACGGCTGGGGAATGCCGTACGTGATGGCCGGCCTCGGCGTCAAGCAGGTCGTGCTGCGCAAGGTCGACGGCGCCGAGATCCTGCGCCGGGTCGACGAACACGGCGTCACCCTCATGTGCGGCGCGCCCGCGGTGTGGAACGCGGTTCTGGACGCGGCGGCGACCTGGGAGGGCGAGATCCCGGGCCGTGACCGCGTACGGATCGTCTGCGCGGGCGCTCCTCCGCCGAGCAAGACGATCCAGCGGGTCGGGGAGGAGCTGGGCTGGGAGTTCACGCAGATCTACGGCCTGACCGAGACCTCGCCGCTGCTCACCTTCAACCGGGCCAGGCCCGCCGACGCGGACCTGCCGGCCGAGGAACGGGCGCGCAAGCTGTCCCGCGCGGGGCTGCCCGCTCTCGGGGTGAAGCTGAAGGTCTCCGAGTCCGGTGAGGTCCTGGCCCGGTCGAACGTGGTGCTCGACGGGTACTGGGACAAGCCCGAGGAGACCGCGGAGGCGCTCGAGGGCGGCTGGTTCCACACCGGTGACGGCGGCACGATCGACGAAACGGACGGGCACCTGACGATCTCCGACCGGAAGAAGGACGTGATCATCACAGGCGGCGAGAACGTCTCGTCGATCGAGGTGGAGGATACGATCTTCAGCCATCCGGCGGTCGCAGAGGTCGCCGTCATCGGTGTCCCGCACGAGAAGTGGGGCGAGACGATCAAGGCCCTCGTGGTGCTCGCCGAGGGGGCCACCGCGCAGGAGGCCGACATCATCGCCCACTGCAAGCAGCGGATGGCCGGCTACAAGGCGCCGACGTCGGTCGAGTTCCGCGACGCCATCCCGCGGACGGCCACCGGAAAGATCCAGAAGTTCAAGCTCCGCCGGCCGTACTGGTCCGGCCTGGACCGAGAGGTCAACTGAGCGTCGGCGGCCGGAAACACGGCGCGGTGGGATCCGCGCGGGCCGGGCGGACGACGGCCCGCGCGGACGACGGCCCGAGTGGGCGCCGGGCCCGCGCGGCCGCCGGGCCCCCGCCGCCGCCCGGCCCCCGCGGACCCCGCGCCGAGCGGGCGCGCCCGGC